>DATKHW010000084.1:0-27105 GCA_035546275.1 Gemmataceae bacterium | reverse complement strand
CCTGCCGCTGCTCGGCGTTCTTCGAGGCCAGGCCGGTCAGATAGGCCGTCAGGGCGCGCGTGTCCGGAGTCTGGGCCAGAGCGTGTATGGCGTCAAACTCCGTCGCCTCGTCCGCCGCCGCCTTCACCAGCGCCGGCACCGCGGCCCTGTTCTTGAGCGAGCCGAGGGCCTGCACGGCGGCGATGCGCACCGTCGTTTCCTTGTCATCGAGCAGCGGCGTCAGCAATTCGACGGCATTGGCCCCGGCGTCGGCGGCGACCGCACCGGCCGCGGCGACGCGCACCGTCGGCTCGCCGCTAGTGAGCGCTTTAACGGCTGCATCCTTGCCGGCCGGCGATTTCAGAACGGCCAGCGCCGCCAGCGCCCGCACCTGAACCGCAACTGGCTCCGTCGGCGCCGCCAGCGCGGCCAGCGTCTCGGCGGAGGCCGGCGCCTTGATCTTCTCCAGGCCGGCCACGGCTTCCAGCCGCAGCGCTTCCGGCGCCTGGCCGTCCTTGGCGATCCCTGTCAGGAAGTCGGCCGATTTCGGCGACGCCAGGCCGGCCACAGCCCGCAGCAGGTCGGTCCGCGTTTCCACGTCCTTTTCGGAGGTGAATTGCTTCTCCAGCGGCTCCAGCGTCGCCGGGTCGTTGACGGCCAGCAGGCCGACGGTCGCCGCCTTGCGGACGCCGGCGTCCTTATCGGACAGCGCGGCCAGCACCGCCTCGCGCACGGCCGGCGTGCCCTCCCAATCGACGTCGCGCGGCGGCGGCCCGTGGGCGGCCGGCTGCGTGCCCCACCAGCCGCCGGCGTACGGCTTGCGGTCGCGGTAGACGCGGGCCAGGTCGGCGACGGCCTTCTGACGCACGGCGGGATCGTCGTGCTTCGCCAGCTTCGCCAGGATGGCGACGGCGCCGGGGTCATATTCGTCGGCGAGCGCCCAGAACAGGCCGTCGGCGCCACGTTCCCCCCCGGACTCCGTCGGCGTGACCGGCCTCGGGGGCGCCAGCACCTGGAGGTCCGCCAGCAACTTCCAGTTGGCGGTGCGCTTAAGTGCGCGGATCAACGCGAAGCGCACCTCGGGGTCTTTCTCTGTGTCCAGCAGTTTTTCTATTTTCCCCTCCAGCCCACTGTAATGACTAAGGGCCGCCGCAGCGTGCAGGCGAACTTGCGGGTCCTTGTCTTGTTCGGCGAGCTCTAGCGCCCATGCCGCATCGTACCACCATTTGCCGTAGTCCATCGGTGTGAAGCGGCGCACCATCTCCAGCCGTACTCCGGCGGCGTCGTCCTTCAAGAGGGCGGCCTTTTTCTCCGCAGACAACTCCGCCGCCCAGACCAGCCGTTCGCGCGCCCGGGCGGTTAACTTTCCTGCCCAGTACGCGTCTTCTAGCGCTTTGGTCGCCTCCTTCGCCTTCGCCTCCAACGCCCGCTGCACCCGCAGCCGCTCCGTGTACGCCGGGTGATCCAGCGCCTTGATGAGATCCTCGATGGAGTCCGTATCCTTGCCGCGCGGCGCCGGCTTCACGTCGTCCTTGACGTAGGTGACCTTGTAAATGCGGCCGAGCTTCTTGTTCTGCAGCCAGCCGGAAAAACCCCAGTCGGTGACGTAGAAGCCGCGGCCGTCGGCCATCGGACGGATCGAAAATGGCCGAAAATCCTTCACGCCGACCGGGTCCATGAAGGCGATCTGATCGACGTACTTGAAGCGGGCGCCGTCCGGCTCGACCTTGACGGCCCACACCTTGCCCTGGCCCCATTCGCAGTGGAAGATGCGGCCGCGGTACGTCTCCGGCAGGCCGTCGTCGAGGTAGACGCAGCCGGCGCACGGGGCGCCGCCGCCGAAGTCGTGGATGATCGGCAGGGTCTCCTGCGGCCGCATTGTGTAGGCCCACGGGTAGCCCATGAAGCCGCCCGGCGGCAGGTACATCTCCCGCGCCCACCAGCCGCGACCGTCGTCGGTGTTGTCGCGCACGAAAATCCGGTCGTGGTCGTCCAGCGGTACGTCGAGATGGTTGCGCGTGCCGCTGCAAAAGACCTCCAAATGCGACCCGTCGGGGCGGAATCGGATCACGCCGCCGCCTTCCAGGCTAATGTACTGGCCGTCCTTTGTGCGGCGCTCACGGCCCTCGGTGACGTAGACGGAACCTTCGTCCTTCTCCTTGCGGGTCATGCGCGGAATGCCCTTGTCGCCGATGCTGACGTAGAGCCAGCCGTCGGCGCCGTAGCGAATGCCGCTGGGGATGTGGTCGTTGAAGCTCGGCACGCCGGCCACCGGTGGGCCAAGGTCCGTAAAGAGGTCGCTCTTATCTTTTGCCGTGCCGTCCTCGTTGAGCGTGAAGACGGTGACGTGCGGGGCGTTGACGCAGTAGAGCTTGTCGCCGACCAGCTCTAGGCCCATCACGGCCCACATATTTTCGGCGAAAAGGATCTTTTTCTTGGGGTCGCCGCCCTTGAGCAGCCAGATGCGGTCGAGGTTCTTGGTGGGCGGGCCGGCCATGTCCATCGGGTCCTCGGCGAAGTAGACGTCGCCGTTGGGCGCGACGCACAGGGCGGTCGGCGCCTCGATGTCGGGGGCCTGGAGGACGATTTCGCACTTGAAGCCGTCGGGAACCTTCGGCATCGGCTCGTCGGCGAAAAGAGGGGCGGTGAAAACGAAGACGCAGGCGGGCGCGAGGAGGCGGGATGTCACAGGGATACCTTTCACAGCTGGCGGGAGGAACGGCGATGCAAAGGACACGATAACCGGCGGCGCGGCTTAAAGCTAGGGCATGAAACCGGCGCCTGCACGCCAGCCGTCGCCGACTCTACAATGCACCATCGCATCGCACCCAGGCCGCGGCCGCTCTTCCCCGCCGCCGGCGCCACCGGAGGAATTATGACGCACGACCTCGACAAGCTCTTCCACATCCATTCGATGGACGCGGCCGACGCCCTCAAGCTGGTTCGCATCCGCGAGGCCGCGCAGGCCTTCGCCGGCGTGGTCCTGGCCAACACGCCGCTAGGGCCGGACCAGGATGAGGCGATTCGCAAAATTCGAGAGGCGGTGTGGACGGCGAACGCCGCCGTGGCGATGGTCTGCTGAGCGCGTCCGGAAGAAAAGGCGTCTGGAACTCTAAAATCACAGTTCCAGACGCCTTTTCTTCCGGACGCTCTGAGCGCGGTCATTCGTCCAGCCCCAGCTCCTGCATGACGCGGTCGCGGACGCGCTCCCATTGCTTGCGCCGACCTTCCGCCGTTCCGCCGATCTTGGCGGCGATCTCGGCCCACGCCAGTCCCTGCCCCACGAACAGGTCGCGCAGCTGGCGTTCCTCCGGCGTCATCCGGCGCACGGCTTCTTCCATAAGTTCCTGGTTGCTCAGCTTCAAGCTGGGCGTCTCGGCGTCGGCAGGGATTTCCCGCGGCATTTCCTCGCTGACGCGGCCGATGTCCCGTCGCGCGGCGAGGTGGCGACGGTGCTGATCGTTGAGCTTGTTGCCGGCCATGCGAGCCAGCAAGCCCCGCAACTGGTCGGGGCTTTCCACGTCGTACTGGCCGAAGCGATAGCGGACGAAAAAACTCTTCATCACCGACTGGCACACGTCTTCTTCGCCGACCAGGCGCTGCAGCGACAGGTTGCGGAGTCGGGTTCGGATCATGCGACGGATGGCCGGCTCATATTCGGTGAAGAGGTCGCTGGCCGCACGATCGTCGCCGGAGCGGAGACGGGTGAGCAAAATGAGAAAACGCGACGATTCCGACATCGGCGGCCCCCGCGGAACGAGTCGAAGATTCCGCCGAAGTGTATCGCGCGCGGACAGGCGGCGTCCAGTACGACCGAGGTCATCGTCCGGCCGCCGCCATCCGCTCCGCCTCTTGGATTGCCTCACTGCCCGAAGTGGTAAGAACTCTTCTGACTCACGCTCGTTCCCTCGACGTGGGCGTCGAGATCGTCGCGGACGCCGGCGGCGCCGCCCAGCACGTCGTAGCGCACCGTGCCGTTGGGACCGACGGGCAGCGTTCCTTGCAGCGGATAGCCGTCGGTCCCCAGCAGCGTGTAACTCACCAGGGCGCCGGGGGCAGTGTTCACCGCATGGATGACCACCTCCACGCCCTGTCCCGGCTTGGGGTTGGGCGGATTGATTTCGTAAACCAGCGACGGCTGCGTGCCGCCGACCTTGATGATGCGTCGAGCGGTGGCAGTGTTTCCCCACACGGTTGTTAGCGAGGCGACGAGGGTGATCGATTGTTCTGAACCCTGATAGGGCTTGAGGGTCAGCGTGAAAACCTGGGTGCCGGTGTCGGTCGTCCCGGAGGGGAACGTGATCGCGGGGCCAGGCGGCGCCTCCACCAGGTCGCCGCCGGACTCGACCGCGAGCGACAGCGACTTCACGCCGACCAGGTCCTGGCCCGACAGCCACACCTGGAGCGGCGCTCCCGCCGCCACCGTCTGGCCTTCCGTGAGCGAATCGAAGCGCGCAACCGACTTGGGAAGGAGATAATTCCAAACGCCGTAGGCCAGCCCGCCGACGATCAGACCGACGACGACCAGCAGCTTCAGGAACGCGCCCGCACAGCCGCCTCGGGCGGCGCGGGGCGGGGCGGAACGGTACGGCGCCGGGACGGGCGGCGGAGGCGCGGGCCGCGGCGGGGCCGCCAGTTCGGCCGTCACAGGGGGCGTCCAGCGATCGACCAGCTTGTCGGGATCGCCCGTGCGCGCGATGACCTCTTGCAGCGTGCGGTCGCCGCCGCCGCAAAGGGCGGGCTCGATCTGCATCTTTTGCAGCTTGAGGTAAGCCGTCAGGTCGGCGATCTTGGTTTCGAGGCGCCGCGCGCCGTTCGGGTCGGTCCGCGCCACGCGCTGCTGCTCTCCGAGCATGTCGTTCAGCTTTTCCTTTACACGGTCCTCAATGTCGTCGATCACGTCCTTGAAGTCGTCGAACCAATCCGCCTCGTCGCCGGGCAGGGCGAGGGTGAACGTGACCGGCAAGGCCGCCGGCAGCTGCAGCCGGCAGGTCACGTAAGCGCCGGTCGACAGCTCCCAGCCCTCATGCCTGCGCCGCTCGCCGGCGCACGTGGCCAGCCTCAAATGGGGCGTCGGCTTGGGATTCTTGGCCGCCAGGTCCACCGTCTGCCAGGGCAGAACGCCTTCCTGCAAGACCTGGACGGCGCGGACCAGCAGCGGCCGGCCGTCGGCCTTCTCGACGTAGACCACGATCTCGTTGTCGCCCGCGGCGAACACGCCGGCGCCGAGCTGCCAGGTCACATGGCGGGCCTGCGGCGTGACGTTGGCGGCGTCCGCGGCCAACTGGCAGCCGTTGACGGTGAGGGAGACGCGGCCGCCGCGACGGCGCCGCGCCAGCAGCTTTACCACCTTGCGGGCCAGCCGGACGTCGCCATACCACTGGCAAACGGCGTCGAGGAAATCGCTCCGAACGCCGAGGATCGTTTGCACCCGCTGAATCAGTCCAATGGTCTGGTCCGCCATGTCGCCCTCATTCGTTGCGTCCACTTCGCCGATGGCCCCGCGCCTCGCCGCTCACCCTGGACATCGTGAAGCGCGATTCGCACGGACAGGAGAATTGGGAAATAAAGGGACCCCTCGCCCACAAGGGACGAGGGGTCCGGAGCAACCAGCTTGCGGCGACGGACGCCGGTCCAGCGCTCAGTCGGGGATGAACCGAATCCGGAACGGCTGCGTGCGCCGCTCCACCGTCTGCGCCAGGTCGGTGGGGCCGTCCCGGGCGATGGTCAGGTACAGCTGCTGCATGTCGGCGTCCACCGTCGGCCCGCCCAGCAGGAAGTTCAGCGTGCCGCTGCTGATCGACAGGAAGTTGTGCGGCGTGTCCTGCCGCTCGGGGCCGATCTTCGGGAAGCCGTTCGGCCCGGGCTCCACCACCGGCGGGTCGATGGGCGGCGTGGCGTAGTGGGCGTAGTCGGTCGCCAGCACCCCGTCCTTGGGGGCGTCGTTGAGCATTACCTGGATCTCGTCGCCGCCGATCGGGAACATCTTGAAGATGTCGCCCTGCACTGTGAACGTGCCGAGCAGCCTTCCCAGGGAGCCGTCCGGCTTGACGGCGTAGTAGCGGCCCTTGATCACGGCGTCGGGGTCCGTGGCCCCGAACAGCAGCGGCGGGAACGCCAGCGGCGGCTGCAGCGGCGGCGGGGGCGGCGGCGGAGGCGGCGGGGGCTGCAGCGGGGGCGGGGGCGGCGGCGGCTCATCGATGGGCGGCTCAACGATAATGGGCGGCTCATCGATGGGCGGGGGCGGCGCATCGACGGCAGGCCCCAGAGCAATCCGGGGCGGGGGCGGCGCATCGACGGCAGGCCCAAAGTTCGGCGGCGGCGGGTTGACGGGCTGCGGCGGCGTTCCGCCGGCCGCGGCCCCCTGGCGGGTGAGAGTGTTGATGCCGAAGGTCATGCGGACGGCCTGGCCCGTGGCGGGATCGGTTTCGACCTGGCCGTCGCCCCCGATGACATGATCGTTGTCGAATTGGATTCGCAGGCCGGCGCCGTTCTCCGTGATCGTTCCCGTAAGCCCGAGTTCGGCGACGGAGAAGCGATAACCGGCGCCGCCCGGTTCCACCGTCCAGGTTTCGCCCTGCCGGGCCCGGAAGTTGGGGTTGCTCTTCCAGACGCCGCTGAGGTCCGGGCCGTCGGCGGCGGCTTGCCCGGCCGCGAGGCCGCCCCACACGATCGCGGCCCCCAAGATCGACGCCATCGTTCGTGCGAAACTGTTCATGATTCGTATCCTTTTCGCGCCGCGGACGCGGCCTGCCTCTTGTGCTGAACTGGTCGCCGGAGGCCCGTCGCCGCCGGCCGCTCACCCTGGACATCGCAGGGCCGGGGCGAGGCGGACAGAAAACGGAAAGGTAATTAGCGGCTGCGGCGGGCGCAAGAAAAAACCCCTCTGCGGCGAAGGCAGAGGGGCGACCTGGGTCCGCGACGGCCCCGTTTCATTCTCGGTCGCCTCAACCGGGCGGCTCGGGCGTCGGCTCCGTCGGCCCGTCCGGGTCGTCCGTTCGGACCGTGCCCGGTCCCGGGTCCGACGGCCCGCCGATGATCCCATCCGGGGGGAGCGGCTGCGGCTCGGGCGTGACGGTCCCCGGGCGCCCGGCGGCGCCGCCGTGGGGTTTGAGCGCTTCCGGAATGTCATCGGGGATGACCGCATCCGCCGGCGGGCGCACCGCGGCCGGTGCGCCGATGCGCCGGAAGGCGGCGCGGAGGACGGTCCCGGTGAGGCCGCCCTGGCTGAAAGACACCTGCCCAGTCCCGCCGGTCCCCGTCGCGTCCAGGTCCACGTCGTAGGCCCCTACCATTTCCGCGGTCACGAAGTCGATGTGGAGATGGTGGTTGGTCAGCACGGCCGTGCCGCGGGCGTCGCCCATGCCCACCTCGTGGGCGTCATAACGGCCGCCGCCCAGCGGCGTGAAAGTCCACGTCGAGGCGCCGCCGCCGGCGAGCTGGTTCGACCAGCTGCCCTGCAGGGGATCCGGCGCCTTGATGAAGGCGAACGACGCCGAGGCGCTCAGGAACATCGCCGCCGCCGTCCACAAAAAGCGTTTCATGATTCTTCTCCTTCGTCGGCGTCGCCGGCCGTGCAGCCGGCGGGATGCATGAATGGCGGACCGGCGGCCCGCCGCCTCCGGCCCTCCGACCTGGACATCGCAGGCGCGGGAGGAGACGGACACTGAAGTGAGAAAGAATCGGATGAGCCGGGCGAACCTACGGCTTCTCCGCCCGCTGCACCGCGGCCGTCACGTCGCCCCAGAATTGGCGCCAGGCCGCCTGCTCGTCCGCCGGCAGCTTGTTCAGCGCCGCCTCGTCCCGGACGCCGGCGAAATCGACGTAATTCTGCCACACGCGCAACGGCCTGGCCGCGGCCGACCGCTCCTGAGGGTTGGCGCTCTCCGTCTTGGGAATCGCAAGGCTCAAGTCGATCCGCAGCCACTCCCGCGCCTGCGTCCGCCAACCGGTCCGCTGCTCGGCATTCACCGAGGTTGAATCCTCGCCTTCGCCGGCGCCGGCCAAGGCCGCCGCCCGTTCCGCCTCGAAGCGATACTGCTCGGCCAGCTTGGGTTCCGCGGCGAAGGCGACTCGGAACAATCGGGCCGCCGCGGCGGGGCGCCGTTTGTACAGGCACACCTCGGCGAACTCCACGCCTTCCTGCGCGTCGGCCGGCTGCTTGCGGCCCTCCGCAATGGCGTCCAGCTCGTCTCCCAGCAGACGCAGCCGGTCCGCTTGCTTGATCACGGCGTCCCAGGATGTGAATTGCCGTTCCGGCGGCGCCGGAAGCGACTTGGCTTCCTGAAAGGCGTCGAGCGCCTCCTGGAACTGTCCGTGCTGAATGAGCGCCCATCCGAGATGGAAATAGGCGTCGGAGTAGGTGCGCGCCAGCTGAACGGCCGCGCGCAGCTCGGCGACGGCCTCCTCCAGCTTCCCTTGCTTCCAAAGGGTGAACCCAAAGTTGTGGTGCAGGACGGCCGCTTGCTCCGTGGTGCGGCCGCTCAGCAGCGGCAGGGCGGCGCGGTACTCAGCGACGGCCTCATCCAGCTTCCCTTGCAGATACAGGGCGCCGGCAAGATTGACGACGGGATTGGGATCGGTTGGGTCGATCCGGTGGGACGCAGTCCACTCCGCCACGGCGGCGTCCAGCTTCCCTTGCATCGCCAGAGTGTTGCCCAAGCCATTGCGAGCCAGGGCGTTGTCCGGCTGCAGCGCCACGGCCGCGGTGTAAAAGCGCAGCACATCGTCCGGACGCGGCGGGTTCAGCTCTCCGAGACTGTAGGCGAGGAGGAACGCGATCCCGAAGTCATCCGGGTGGGCCTGCTGCGCCGGTTGCAGCAGCGCCGCCGCTTCCTCATAATCTTGGCCGTTGGTGAGCGCCAGGGCCGCTTCAAAGACGACGCGCGGCGGCAGATTCGCCGGGTCGCGCTTCACCAATTGCCGCAAGCGATCATGGTCCTGCGCGACCAGGGCTTCCCGCAGGTCGCGCCGAAACGCATTCGGCTCCGACAGGCGGTTGACCAAGTCGGCCAGGCGCCGGCGCGCCGCTTCGTCGGACCGCAAGGGAATCCAGGCGTCCAGGGCGGCCAGCAGCTGCGGCTTGATGGCGGAGGCGCGAATCCGCGCTTCTGCCGCATCCGGCTGATTGAGATCGATGTCGTAGTAAGTGTGAAAAACCTGCATGTACCGCTTGTCGCCAAGTTCCGGCCGGGGCTGGCCGGCCCCTTGCCCGGTGGTCAGCTCTAGCTGGCTGAAGACCAGCTTGTCCAACTGCGCCGTCATCCGTTGGTCCTGAGCGGCGGTCCGGGCCTTGACGTCGGCTTCCTGCTTGGCCGCCGCTACCCCAGTCAGCGTCTGAGCGGCCCGTTGGCGAGTAGCGTCGTCGACCGCGTTGTCGTCGATGAAATCCTTGGCCTGCTGAGCAGCGGAAAGGGCGCGCTCCCACGGCAGCGCCTCGCCGACCGTCGCATTCGTCGCCTGGGTCCACAGCGATTGCACGTCGGCGAGCTTGCGTTCCGCCTCGGCCGTTGCATGGGCCTGCCGGTCGCGGCGGTCTTGTTCCGCCGCTTGCCGCACGCCGGCGACCCAAAGATAGACGACCAAGCCGAGGACGACGGCCAGCAAGCCTGCGGCGGCGAGCGCGGCGTCCTTGGGGTTGCGGCGGACCCAGCGCCAGATTCGCTCACTCCGCCCCACCGGCCGCGCCGCGATCGGCTCGCCGGCTCGATATCGCCGCAAGTCTTCCGCCAAGCCCGCGGCGCCGATATAGCGCCTTTTCGCATCTTTTTGAAGACATTTGAGACAAATCGTTTCCAGATCGCGCGGCGTCTTCGATTGCAGCTGGCGCGGCGGCACGGGGTCGTCGTTGCGCACCTGCATCAGCGTGTCGAGCATCACCGGCGCCTTGAAGGGCGGTCTTCCGGTGAGGCATTCATAGAGGATCGCCCCCAACGCATAGACATCGACGGCCGGGCCGATTTCCTTGGACTTTCCGGCCGCCTGTTCCGGCGCCATGTAGCTGGGAGTGCCCAGCACCGCGCCGGTCTGCGTGTGCTGCACGTCGTCGAGCTTCTTGGCCAGGCCGAAGTCGGTGATCTTGGGCGTCTGGTCGTCCATCAAAAGGACGTTCGACGGTTTGAGGTCGCGGTGGACCACGCCGCGTTCATGGGCGTGATGGACGGCTCGCGCCAAGGTCTCCACCAGCCGCGCCGCCTCCGCCGGCGGCAGCGGCGTGCCGGCCAAGCGCCGATCCAGTCCGCCGCCGGAGGCGAACTCCAGCACCAAAAATGGCCGGCCCTCCTCTTCGCCGACGTGATGGATCTGAATTATGTTCGCGTGTTGCAGCCGGGCGACGGCTTCGGCCTCGGCGCGGAATCGGCGCACCTCCTCCGCATCGGTGTAGGCGCCCGGCAGAATCATCTTCACGGCGACGACGCGGTTGAGGGCGGTTTGCCGCGCCTTGAAGACGACGCCCATACCGCCGCGGCCCAGCTCGCCCAGGAACTCGTAACCTTCCAGCCGCGGCGGAACGGCCGCCCCCGCGTCGGCCGCGCGGTCGCCGTGCCCGGGCCTCTGATCCGCCGTATCCAGAGCCGCAAACACCTCGAATTGCTTGCGGAGGTCGTCGCTCAGCGCCGGGAAGCGCTTTTGGTATTCGTCCAGCTGCGGCGCCTCGCCTCGGGCGGTGCGCAGGTCCACTTCGTTCCACACGAGGTCGAGCAGGCAATCGGGATCGTCGCGCAGAGTGGGATGGTTCGCAAGGAGTGCTTCCACTGGCACGCCCTCGCCGCGGCCCCAGCCCTTGCGCTGTCGGTCGAGGAGACGGTCCAGCTTTTCGTTCGTCGCCGCTTCCGGGGGGCTCGCTTTCGTTGGATCGGCGGGGCGGACTCCGTCGCCGGCTTGTTGCAGGAATGGAGTGAAGTCGCCGGGATCGGGCATGACGCGCGCTCGCACGAGCAAGAGAAAACCGGATTCTACCGCCGGGGTGAACAAAACGCAAATTCCGGGCAAGGACCGTGCAAACCCCCGCGCCCCTTTGAACGAAGCGTCATCGCATTTCGGCTCGATCCACGGCGGCCTGCACGTCGGTCCAGAACTGGCGCCATTCCGCTTGTTCGTCCGGCGGCAGTTTCTTCAACTCGACCTCATCGCGGACGCCGGCGAAATCGACGTGACGCTGCCAAATCCGAAGCTGGCTGGATTCGGCTTTTTCAACTTTGGGGTCGTCCTTCGCGGTTTGCTTGACCCACGCATCCAAGTCAGCACGCAGCCAAGCGAGCGACTGTTTGCGCCAATAAGCGCGATCTGCATCGGTCAACTCACCTGCATTCTTACCCTGGCCGGACCCGGCTAACGCCGCGGCGCGGGCGGCCAAGGTTACAGGACGATCGACGCCGGACCACCATTGGCCGATGTGAGCCAAAGCCGGATCCGCTCGGAAACCCGCCTCATACAGCTTGGCCGCGGCTGCGGGAAGACTCTTGCATGAGCACAGCCTTGCATAGTCGAGTCCTTCGGCTGCGTCGGGAGGATGTATTTCGCCTTTTGCGATGGCGTCAAGCTGATCTTCCAGGATGCGGCTCCGCTGCACTTTATCCAACGTGACCTCCAAGGATTGGAGTCGCGGGTCCCCTGGTTCGAGGAGTTCCTTGGACCGTTTGAAGGCGTTGAGTGCTTCCTCGAATTCGCCCAACTCGTTAAGCCCCCAGCCCAGGTTGTAGTAAGCGGCAGCGAGCCCCGGGCCCAATTCGATGGCGCGGCGGCACTCCGCGACAGCCTCTTTATGCCGGCCTTGGTCCGAGAGAGCCATGGCGAGGTTGCTGTGAAACTCCGCGAGGCTGGAGTCGAGTTCGATCGCGTATTTGAACTGGGCGACGGCTTCGGTAGTCTTGCCCTGAAAATTGAGAACATTGCCGAGGTTGTTATGCGCCCACGCGAAATTGGGGTCCAACACAATCGCGCGGTTGTACTCCTCGACGGCCTCCGCAATCTTGCCTTGCTCCTCAAGGACAATGCCAAGGTTACTGTGAGCTTTGGCAAACGTGGTGTCCAATTCGATGGCGCGTTTGTACTGGGCGGCTGCTTCTGCCTGCTTGCCCAAGCGGGCGAAGATGTTGCCGAGGAGGTTGTGTGCTTCGGCGTCCTCCGGTTTCAGCGCCACGGCTGCCATGGAAAACGGCGCGGCTTCGTCCGGGTGCGGAGGACTTTCGTAAAGGAGGCAGTTCCCCAATAACAGATTCAAACCGAAGTCTCCCGGATAGCGTAACTGCGCCGGGCGCAGAAGCGCCTCCGCGGCTTCCCAAGCCTGGCTATCTAGGAATGCCCACGCCAAAGTAAAAAGCTCATGGGGAGGCAGCGCCGACATATCCCGTTTCGCCAATTCGACAAGGCGAGCGCGGTCCTCGGTGACGAGCGCTTCGCGCACTTCATGCCGGAAATCGTCCGGTTCGGAAATTCCGTTGATCATATCCGCCAGCTCGCGGCGCGACCGGGCGTCCGGGCGCAGGGGAATCCAGGCGTCAAGTGCGGCGATCAATTCGCCTTTGATGGCTGATGTGCGGATGGAGGCTTCCGCTTCATCCCGCCGATTCAGATCGATGCGGTAATAGGTGCGAAAGACTCGTTCAAACTCGGCGTCGGCAAGGGGGGGCGAGAAAGTGGAATGGGCCCCTTCCGACGTGAGTTGCAGCTGGCTGTAGACCAGCTTTTGCAGCTCGGCCTTCATCCGCTCGTCCCGATCCGCCTGCTGCTTGCGGATTTCGGTCTCCTGCTTCCCCGCAGCGACTCCATTCCAGGTCCGCTCCACATGCCGGCGCGTCGGCTCATCGACGGCGTTGGCGTCGATCACTTGCTTGGCCTGTCCGGCGGCGGCGAAGGCCTTCTCCCACGGAATCAGGTCATCGACGTGGGCGCTCTTCGCCTGTTCCCATAGCAGGTCCGCCTCCGCCACGCGGCTTTCCGCCTGGGTGGTAGCCCGCGCCTGGCGGTCGCGGCGGTCTTGCTCGGCGGCCTGGCGGGCGCCGGCGATCCAGATGTAGGCGAAGACCCCCAGGCCAATGGCCAGCGCCCCCGCGGCGATCAGGGCCGCGTTTTTTGGCTTGCGGCGGCACCAGCGCCAACTCCGCTCCAGAAACCCCACCGGCCGCGCCGTGATCGGCTCGTGCGCCTGGAAACGCCGCAAGTCCTCGGCGAGGACGTCGGCGCCAGTATAGCGCCTTTTCGGATCCTTTTGCAGACATTTCAGGCAGATAGTTTCCAGGTCGCGCGGCGTCTTGGGCTGCAGTTGCCGCGGCGGCAAGGGGTCGTCATGGATTACCTGCAACAGGGTGTCCAGCGTCGTGGCCGCGTTGAAGGGCGGCCTACCCGTCAGGCACTCGTACAGGATCGCACCCAGCGCGTACACGTCTGTCGCCGGGCCGATCTCCTTCCCCTTGCCGGCCGCTTGCTCCCAGGCCATGTAACTGGGAGTGCCCATCACGGCCCCGCTCTGCGTGTTCCCCGCGTCGTCCAGCCGCTTGGCCAATCCAAAATCACTGATCTTCGGAACCATGGACGATACGGAAAACGCGGAAGAAGAGTTTTGTCTTTTTTCCGTGTTTTCCGTGTCTTCCGTGGTTTGCAGGAGGATATTGGCGGGCTTCAGGTCGCGGTGAATGACGTGCCGCTGATGAGCGTGGTGCACGGCGCGCGCCAGGGTTTCTATTAGCCGCGCCGCCTCGGCCGGCGGAAGCGATGCATCTCTCAGCCGCCCGGCCAGGCTGCCGCCCGCGCAAAACTCCAGCGTGAAATACGGTTCGGCCTCATCGGCCGCGACGTCAAACATCTGCACGATGTTAGGATGGTTCATGGCGGCGACGGCGAGGGCTTCCCTGCGGAAGCGGGCTCGCGCGTCCTCGTCGGCGAAGCCGCCAAGAATCATCTTGAGAGCGACGCTTCGGTCGGCCGCAGTTTGTTTCGCCTTGTAGACGATTCCCATTGCGCCCTTGCCGAGCACCTCCTGGATTTCATACCCCTCGATTGCGGGCGGCAGCATTTCCGTCGGCGGCGGGACCGGCGGGCTGCGCGACGACAGGGACGCCGGATCGGCCGGCGGCTGTGTGGAGCGGTCATGATCGGGAGTGGAGAAGTCGGCGGCCATGAAGCGGTCCCTCCGGACAGGGAAGTGCGACGCCAAGTCTACCGGCAGAGGCGGCGAGACGGCCCCCCACGAGTGGATACGCCGGCGGCTGCCGAGTGTGACGGCCAAGGACCGCGTTAGCGGAGGCGCCATGTTGGATATAGGTTATCAAAGTGTCCCACGCGAATGCGCAAGAACGCCAAGGCGCGAAGAGAAATTTCTTCGCGCCTTGGCGTTCTTGCGTGCGGATTCTCACCCCGCAAACCCGCGCATCACCAGCGCCGCGTTCTGGCCGCCGAAGCCGAAGCTCGTCGAGACCGCCGTCCGCACGCGCATTTCGCGGGCGTAATTCGGCACATAATCCAGATCGCATTGGGGGTCGGGCGTGGTGTGGTTGATGGTCGGCGGCAAGACGCCTTCGCGCAGCGTCAGGGCCAGCGCTACGGCTTCCACCGCGCCCGCCGCCCCAATGAGATGCCCCACCATCGACTTGATCGACGACAACGGCAGCGCCCGGGCCCCCTCGCCGAACACCGTCTTCACCGCCGCCGTCTCCATTAGGTCGTTCAGCCGCGTGCTGGTGCCGTGCGCGTTGATGTAGTCCACATCGCCGGGATCGACGTGCGCCTCCTGCAACGCCCAGCGGATAGCCCTTGCGGCGCCGCGGGCCTCCGGGTCGGGCTTGGTAACGGCGTAGGCGTCGAAGCTGCTGCCCAGGCCGACCACCTCGGCGTAAATCACGGCGCCGCGCCGCTTGGCGTGTTCCAATTCCTCCAGCATCAAAACGCCGGCGCCTTCGCCGATCACGAAGCCGTCGCGCTGACCGTCGAACGGCCGCGACACTTCTTCCGGCGGTCGCTGCGCCGGGCTGATCGCCCCCAAGGCCGAATACGCCAAGAGCAGCAGGGGATCGAGCCGGCTGTCGGCGCCGCCGGCCAGCACCAGGTCGGCGTCGTCGCGGGCGATCAGCCGAAAGCCCTCGCCGACCGCCTGCGTCCCGGCGGCGCAGGCCGTCACCACGGTGTTGTTCGGCCCCTGGGCGTTGTGAATCAGCGAAATGTGGGCGGCCAGCATATTCGGCAGATACTTGAGCAGCCACAGCGGGAACAGCGCGTGCGATCCCTGGCGGCCCAGCCGATCGGGATGCAGCTTGCCGCCCTCGTCGCAGGCCTTGGCCACGACGGCCGCCACCTCCGGCAGGTCGATCGGGATCAAGCCCGATCCCATAACGACGCCAACCCGTTCCGGATTCTCGCGCATCAGGTCCAGTCCGGAATCGCGCACGGCCATGCCGGCGGCCGCCGCCCCAAAGCGCGCGGCCCGGCCCATAATTTTCATACTCTTGCGATGGGAATGCGGGATAAAATGCGCTGCGTTGAACTCGGGCACTTCGCCTGCGACGCGGACGGGATGCTGGGAGGCGTCGAAACAGCGGATCGGGCCGATGCCGCTTCGGCCTTCCACGCACGCCTTCCAGAAAGCCTCCTTGCCGATGCCGTTAGGGGCGACCACGCCCAACCCCGTCACCGCCACTCTGCGCATGGACCCTCTCCGCCAAGGCGCGCCCCGTCCCTTCGAGGCGCCTTTGCAGCAATCGGAAGGCTCCTGCACTCCGCCGGTTCGTTCCGCCTCGCTTCTCCTGTCATCCTATTCCACTTATTTTACATATCTTACCCAAGATGCGGAAAGTGATGCAACAGCCTTGTTGGTCGATCGTGGGATTGAACGGCCGGCGCCGCCCGCAAAGTCGCCACAGTTGGCGCCCCTCCATACCCTAAGCGCCATGCGCTACCGATGGGCCGGCACCGGGGACGTCAACGCCTTTTTCGGGCTGATGCTCGATAACGTGACGGTGATGCTTTCCCTGCTGTTCGTCATCACTGGCGACTCGCCAGGCCGGTTCACGCCGGGATTCGTGATGACGCACATGATTCCGGGGACGGCCCTCGGCGTCCTGATGGGCGATCTGGTTTACAGCTGGATGGCGTTTCGATTGGCCCGCAAGACGGGCCGCTCCGACGTGACGGCCATGCCGCTGGGTCTGGACACGCCCAGCACGTTCGGCGTGTCGTTTCTGGTGCTGCTGCCGGCACTGCAATACGGCCAGGCGCAGCTGCACCTCGATCACGAACGGGCCATGGAATTCGCCTGGCACGTCGGCCTGATGCTGCTGGCGCTGATCGGCGTGTTCAAGGTGGTCGCGGCGCCGCTGGGCAACGCCGTCCGGCGGCTCGTGCCGCGAGCCGGTTTGCTCGGTTCGCTGGCGGCGATCGCGCTGACGCTGATCGCCTTCATGCCGCTGTGGGAAGGCATCGCGCCCCTGCCGGTGGTGGGCCTGGCGGCGCTCACCCTTATCCTTGTGACGCTGGTGGCGCACCGGGAATTGCCGTTCAAGATTCCCGGCGCTCTGGCCGCGGTGGTGCTTGGTTTCGTGGTGCTGCAAGCGTGCTGGGGACTGGACTGGGCGTTCGGCGGCTACGGCTGGCATCTGGCGCCGATGCGGGCCGATCCGCATCCGCTGCCGCCGTGGCAGCCGGCCGCCATGGTTTCCTTCTACGGCGCCGCCGCCGACTGGTGGGGCGTGCTGTCCTACGCTCTCACCAAGCTGCCGGTGGCGCTGCCGTTCGCGCTGGCGACGATCGTCGGCGGCATCGACTGCACCGAGAGCGCGGCGGCGGCCGGCGACGAATACGATACGCGCACCATCCTGCTGACGGAGGGCGCGGCGTCGCTGCTGGCGGGCCTGCTGGGGGGCGTCATTCAGACCACGCCGTACATCGGCCATCCGGCTTATAAGAAAATGGGCGGCCGCACGGCCTACACGCTGGCGACGGCGTTGTTCGTCGGCACGGCGGGATTCTTCGGCTGGTTCACGATGCTGCTGGACTGGCTGCCGGCCGCGGCCATGTTCCCGATTCTGGTGTTCGTCGGCCTGGAAATCACGGCCCAATCGTTTCATGCGACGCCGGTCAAACACTACCCGGCGCTGGCGCTGGCGGTGCTGCCGGCGCTGGCGTATCTGGCGGCGCTGGCGATGAAGATGGCTTTCGGCCCCGCGCTGCCCGCGGCGGAAGACGGTCGGGCGCTTTTGCAGGCGCTGCGCTGCCTGTCCAATGGGTTCCTCATATCGGGCCTGCTGTGGGCGGCGGCGTTGGCCACGCTGCTGGACGGCCGGCTGAAAGCGTCGGCCGCCTTCCTGGCGACAGCGGGAGGGTGCGCATTCTTCGGCGTCATCCATTCGCCGCTGGCCGACGAGCGCATCGGCCTGCCGTACACCGTCCTGGTGCAGCTGCGCGACGAGGCGCCGCAGATGTGGAACGCCGCGATCAGCCAGACGCCGTACCACTGGGCGGCGGCGTACGGAATATGCGCGCTCATACTCCTTGGGTTGTCCTATGTGCGGCAAGATTCGCCGCGCAAAGAAGATAAACGCGATGGTATAAGAGACGGCGATGCGGCGCCGTCCCCAGCTGCCGTATCGCCCCCATCCTTGCCGGAATGAGCCGGTGCGCGGCTTACTCTTCCTCTTCGGCCCGGCGGCGCGTGGCGTCGCGGTCGGCGCCGTTGAGGCCGGCGGAGCTGTCGCGGCCGAAGTCGAAATCCACCTCGGCCGCGCCCTCCGGATCGTCGCGCAAACTGCGCTGGAGATGGCGCCGGCGTTTGCGATTGCCGGCCTGCTTGATGTCGCGCTTCAGCTGCCGCTGCCGGCGCTTGTCGTCGTGGTTCATGATGAATGGACGCCGCCGCGACGGCGCCGGTTCACTTCGATTCTTTCAGGGCGGTCTTCAGGGAGTTTTCCAAGGATTCCTTGGTGGTGGCGTCGTTCTTGAGGTCTTCCTTGACGCGGTTGATGCCGTTGACGTAATTGGAGCCGTTGTCGGCCAGGTAGTCCACGCACTGACGCAAGTTGGAATCGACCGGCAGGTAGAGCTTCCACTGCGGCTTGTCGGCGTCGCCTTCGCGCTTCAGCTCGATGCGGCCGTCGGTCGGCATGGAGCGGAACAGCGACCGGAACATGCGGGGGTCCACCGTCCAATCCTGGAATGTTCCGGTGATCTGCAGCGGCGCCCCGCTCTCCTCGGTGAGCGTTGCAATGGCGCGGCTGTCGCCGTCTTTTTCCACTTTCAAGACTTTGAGATCGGAGGGAAACGGATCGAGCAGCCGGAGCACCAGTTTGACCTTGTCGGACTTGGTCCCAGTCGTTTCCATCGTGCTGAAGAGGGTGTCGATGGCCTTGCCGAGGTCGGCGCCGTTTTTGGCCCCCTTGTGGAATTGGACGACGTAATCGCCGCCCAGGTACGTTTCGGCCGCCTCGTAGTTCCGCTCCTTGAGCGCCTTGCGGAAGTTGTCCAGCGCTTCATCCGGCGTCTTGGCGGGTTGGTAGCCCTCGGCCGCGAGCTTGCCCTGGTTGAACAGGCTCATGATCGCGTCGCGCTTGAAGAGCGCCAGGTAGGCGACGCCGCCGATCACCGCAAGCAGCGCCAGGCCGACAATGAGTTTACGCATCGGTGCGAAACCTCCCAGGGGCGTCCGTTGAGCGGATGGAAAGCGCGAGTGGAATCAGATAGCTATCTACCTCACTGCGGCGGCAATTGCAATCGTGTCCGCTGCAATCACGGCGCGTTCTCATACAGAATCTCGCACAACCGCCCCAAGACCCGCCCCTCGCGGGCCGGATCGCCTCCGGGCGGCATCGGTACATCGTTGACGAAGATCGCAAAAGTAAGGCTTCGGCCGCTCTCCGTGGTCATCACGCCGGCCAGCGACTTGGCGCGCAGAAGCATTCGGCCGTTGAGAAGATCGTTGTCGCCGTAGGTGCCGGTCTTGGCCGACGCCTTGCCGCGGGCCGGGCTGTCGGCGTCCACCACGTCCACCAGCGTGCCGTCCACTCCCAGCACCGGCATGGCGGCCTTGTATACGGCCCATTCCGGCCGCTTGGCCATGCCCTGCAACAGCTGCACGGTGGCCCGCGGCGTCACTCGATCGCCGTTGCCGCCGCCGGCCCCGCTTTCCAATGAAATCGCATCGACGTCCACGCCGAGGTCGGCCAGCAGCTGCCGCTCTTGATGCAACCCCTCCGCAAGCGTCCGTTTGCCGGAATGCGCCGCCACCAGGAGCGGCAGCGTGCTGGCATAGAGGTTGTGGCTGACCTTGAGCGTCACCTTGACCGCCTCGGAGAACGGCAGCGACTTTAGCACGGCGACGCGCGTCAGATCTTTGTAACCGGTCTTCTCCGGCAATTCGGCGGTCGGCGATTGATGGACGCCGACCTGGACGGAGACGCCCTCTCGCCGCAGGGCCTCGATGAACAGCGCCCGGGCGAATGCGGCCGGGTCGTCCACCGGGCAGATGCGCACCAACGGCTTGGCGCCCACCGGGATTTCGCCGCGCACCACGAAGCGCTCCGGGCCGACGCGCTCCGTCTCCAACCGCATCGGTTTGCCCTCGGCGACGGTATCCACCTGCGCGTCGATCTGGACATAGGCCGTCTGCGGCCGGACGTCGATCGTCGCCGGCTGGCCGGCCTTGGCCGCCGGCGTCACGAGCACATCCACGAGATTGTCGTTGACCAGGATGGGCGTCACCACGTCGGGGCCGCTGCCGCTGCCGCGCGACCGGGCGAAGAGGCGGTCGTCGATCAGCACGTCGCCGTCGATATGCTTGATTCCGCTCTCTTTTATCTGATGAGCCAGGCTGGCGAGTCCGGCGAGCGGGTCGGAGTCGGTCAGCTCGGTGCGCGTGCTGAGCCAGTTGGCGTAAATATGGTCGTGGTCCTTGAAGAGCAGCGTGCCGTGGGCGTCGCCGCGTCCGCCGAAGGAGAGATCGCCCTGGGCGACCAAAATAAGGTCGCCGTGCAGCCGGCCGCCGGCGACTTCGCCGCGGCGATAGACCGGCGTCTCGAAGCGGTAATCGGGGCCAAGCGCGGTCAGGGCGGCGGCGCAGGTGTAGAGCTTGGTGACGGAGGCGGGGGAGAAGAGCATGTCGGGGTTGTGTTCGTAGACCGTCTTGCCGCTGTCGCTGTCCACGACGAGGAGGCCCCAGCGGCTGTGCTTGTAGTTGGGGCCGGCGATGATGGCGTCGATCTTGGCGCTAAGCTGGGCGGCGCCGTCCTCCGCGCGGACGGGGACGGCGAGGAAGGCCGTGAAGAAAACGGCGAGGAGGGGGAGGCGGCGGCTAAGGCAAGGCATAAAGGGCCCTCAATGGTTGTTATTCGTGGCGCCCGGCTTACACGCGGCTTACGGGTTTTCAAGGTCCATTCTCAAGACGATTGGCTCGTCCGGCAGGCCCATCTCGCGGCGCGCCTGAGCCTTGGCCTCCTGCCGTAGCTCGTCGATCGCCGCCTGTACCTTCTCCCACTCCTCGGGATCCTTGTCCGCACACATGGCCTCCAGTTCCCTGGCCCACCGCTCGATCGCCTCCGGGTCGTCCGGTTCCGCCGCCTCAACGACCAACTCCCGGCCGTCCTTCCAATGCGGCGGCAGCGGTTCCAGTGGATAGATGAGGCCGTTCATCAGCACTGCTCGCACCATGAAGCACCTCCTCTTCCTTCTTGACAGGCATCCCATCGGCCCCCCATCACGCGGCCGGCGCCAGGGCCTGCTCCTTGGCCTGGGCGAAGATGTAGTTCCACGCCGCGAAGAGTCCGGGCACGTCCGACAGAACGAATTGCCGGATCTCTTGTGTAAGATGGCTCTGGTCCAACCTACCGAACTCCCACAACGGCCCGTTCGAGACACAACCGTACACGAGGCGCGTGGGGCGGTCATTCATCCGCTGAGCCGCCAGCATGGCGGCCAAGCACTGCGCCCAACCCGCGTCGAAGTCATCCTTGTTCGCTTCCACGACGAGGACGTAGGGTTGGTCCTGCACCATACCCAGCGGCGAGCGGCGCGAAAAAAAGTAATCGGGCACGCCGACCAGCGGTTCGTCCACGCCGAGCGGGGCGTGGCTCCAGAACGCCAGCACATCGCTGTACGGCTTCCAGACCTCTTTCAGCACCGGCGCCATCAGGAACTCGCAGATGGACGCCTCCGACGTGCGCACGGCGATGTTTTGCTGCACCCACGTCAATTCGCTTTGAAACCGCTCGTCCCCGGGCAACGGCGTCGGCTCGAGAAAGGCATCGACGGCGACGCCGATCTGGTACGTCAGCGCGACCTCCCGAAGGCTCTTGAAGTCGCCGAACGCCATGCCGGTCCTCCGTGCAGTTGTATCAAAAGGCAACCCCCTGCACGCCGTTTCAGGTTACTGCCCGGCCGGGTCGGCCGCAACGTTCGGTTTCGGCGGTCTCGGGAAGAACACGGCGAACGCATACCGGGCCTTCTCCACGTCGTTGGCGAGCAGGACCATTTCGTACTTCCCCGTCTTGAGAATAGGGATGGGCAAGCCGGTGAAGGTCACCATCAGGGTCAGCGAGGGATCCGTGCTCTCAATGGGCGGTTCCATGTCCTGGCTCCAGACGACGTTGCCCTCCTCGTCATCCAGTCGCAGCTTGAGGCAGTAGGTCTCGCGGCTTGTCGGGGCGAGATGGGCAAACACGTTCACGCGGGCGACGATCGGGAAGTGCGGCAGGACCAGCGCCCGAACGGGGCCGACCAGAATGAATTCGTGCGTGGCGGCGTCCTGGAAGATTTCCCGGCAGAGAAGAAAGGTTCTCGCCGTCAAGACAGAAGGCATGGGTGCGCTCATGATTGGTCCTGCGAAAAGAGGTACTCCAGCAGCCGCTCCGCCCTCCGGTAATCGGCGATGACCAGGTCCGCCCCCGCCCGCACCAGCCGATCGCGCTTCCAGGCGTTGACGCCTCGGCGAGCCGCCTCGTCGCTCGCCACCGCTACGGCGCAGCCGCCGTATTTCTTGACCTCCTCAATCTCCACGAATCCGTCGCCGAAGCCGAGCAGCTCTTCGCCGTGCAGATCGTGGTCGCGCAGGATGCGCTCCACGATCATCTGCTTGGAGAAATTCTTGTAATCGTCCAGCGCCCCGTAAATGTGCTCGCCGAAGTACGGCGTCAGGCCGAGCAATTCGGCCTCATGGCGCACATACTTGAGGTCGGTGCCGCTGGCCAGGTACAGCACCATGCCGCGGCGACGCAGCGCTTCCAGAAAAGCGTGGCTGCCGGGGACCGTCCACTCCTCCGGCGACGCCGCGCCCGATTCCAGCGCATCCAGCCGGCCGCGAATTCGTTCCATCAGCAAGTCGTGGTAGCGGTGTTTATAGGCCAGCGGCTCCAACGGCGTTCCGCCGCGGCGGCGAACCTCGTCGGCCAGCTGGATCATCTGGTAGACGGTCTGCCGGCCGTTGAGGCGCATGACGAACTCCTCGACCGCGGCCGTCAGCTCCGCGTCGGTTTCTCTGGCGCCGGCCTCGCGCAATACCGCCGTCATCATGGGAATCATGACCTGCGGCCAGCCCTCGCGGATCAGCGACAGCGTGCCGTCGAAGTCGAACAGCACCGACCGGAACCGGCCGCGGCGCAGGTCCGGCCGCAGCACTTCGATTTCGTCGTCCAGGAACATTCGGCATCTCCCATCGCCGTTATGGTCGGCGCGTTCGGCAAAGCCGGCCGGCGGGCGCCGTTAATCCAGAGAGAATAGACGATCTGTGCCCGAAGCGACAGATGTTCCGCCGGTATAGTTGCAGGGGCCTTGGTTGGACCGGATTGGAGGGTAGCATGCGCATCGCGGCGTTCCTGGCCGAGGAGCGGGTGTCTTTCGAGTTCTTGCTGCATCCGCCGGCGTTCACGGCTCAAAAACGGGCCAAGTATCTGCACGTCTCCGGCGGCCGAGTGGGCAAATCGGTACTAATGCACAGCCCGTCGGGCTGGCTGCTGGCGGTGCTGCCGGCCACGCAGCGGGTCGATCTGCGGGCGCTGTCGGCGGCGCTGGGCGGGCCGGTGCGGTTGGCGACGGGGCAGGAATTAGCGGCGGTGTTCCGCGATTGTGAATGGGGCGCGGCGCCGCCCTTCGGCCGGTTGTACGGATTGCAGACGTTGCTGGAGGAAAGCATCCCGCCGGACGTTTGGTTGGTTTTTGAGACGCACTCGCACATGGAAGCGGTGCGAATCCGTTGCAGCGACTTTGAACGGTTGGAACGGCCGCGGCGGCTGCGGTTCGCAGGGCCGCAGCCACGCCTGTAATAAAGAGCTAACAGCTATTAGCTGTCAGCTAATAGCTGGCGACAAATCGAGCGACTTTTAATCACTCTTTTGTCGTCGTAGGAGTTCCTGGCGCGCGGCCTGGAAGATGCCAGCGAGGCGCTGCCGGTGCTTGTCATCGCAACGGGCCTCGTGGGCGACCCAGTCGAGCGACTTGTCTAGATCGGCCAGGAACGGTGCAATAGTTTCCGCCGTGGGGCGCGGAACGCGGCCGGCGATCTGAGCATAGACCGCAGAGGTTTGGGCGTCGCCCCGGTCATAGGGATCCCTGGGTTCCATTCCCCAGCAACGCGCCGTCAACCAGCAGGGGCCGGGTAGTAAGATTTCCTGTTCGACGGCGGCCTGACACGGCGATCCGCTCGCCTCGGCGCAAGCGACGACTGCGCCGTTGCACACCACTTCCAGGCGTCTGAACGGCCAGAGTCCGCGCGCCTCCGCACGGACTGCAACCCTTGCTGGAGCCGCCGGGAAATCCAGCACCGCCCCGGGATCCTGCCCGTTTACGGTGAAAGCAAGGATTGGGCCGCGAGTCACGAAGGTTCGACCAGCGCGCACGGTCTCGGTCCAGTTCTTGTAGGTCAATTCCTGCCCAGGAGGCAGGCGGGCGTAGGTGCGCTTGCAGCCAAGGACGGTAGTGCTGGCCGATTTGCAGCTCGCGCCCACCAAAGGGATGCGGAAGCCGGCGCTAAGCAGGGCGTACCAGGGGCGCAATACCGGATCCACTGGATCATCGTGGATATCCTCCATCTCCAGTGCGTCGATCTTGCCCGTTATCAGGTCGGCTAGAACCTCGCCGCGCCCGGCCTTTTGGGGGTCGTCGAAGAAATCGAGCCCAACCACTAGACCGCCCTTACGGTGGCACTGATCGCACCAGTCGGCCAAGGTCCAATCGTCCACGCCGGTCGGCCCGCCGAATGACAGCGGATAGATGACGCGGTGGCAGTTCAGCAGCGCCAATCGGCCAAGCCGGTCGTGCTGATTCATCGTATTGACGACGACCAGATGCCCCAGCCGCTCTAGGGCCGGCTGCTGGCCGCTGAAGGCAAGGAGGTTCGGAAGCGTTCGCAGGCGCCGCTCCTCACAGGCTAGGAGATCGACGACGGACAGATCTTCGCCTGCCGCCTCTAGCAACGCCGCGTGCGGCGTTAGGTACGCGGCCCGTGCATCGCCCGAATGCCAACCCTCACGGCGCGGATCGACCCATCGTTCCAGAGTGAAGCGCAGCGCAAGCTTCCCGGCCGCGAGTTGCACTTTTTCATCGATCGGCCGGTACTCAAAGCCCTTGCTCGCCCACACGCGGATTTCACCGGCGGGCAGCTGGATTTCGCACGCGCCGTCGATGTAAGCATAGGCGCCGTCTTCATCCCACACGCTCCCGCCTTCAACGGGGTCAAGCGGGAACGTTTTCATCCGCCCCAACGGCGCATAATACCGCCCCTCCGCATCCGTGAAGCGGACGCGGCACGGCGTCGGCTTGCCCGTGGCGGCGTCGTTGACGCGGACGTGGACGGTGTGCATCGCTCGGCCGCCTCGTGCGGGCGGGGGAACCCCGCCCCTACTCATATTTGATCCCGGCCTTGTCGAGAATCGCCCGGAACGCGGCCACAGCCTTGGGGAACAGCTCCGGCCCGGTCACGCCGCCGGTCGGGCCGCCGCCGAGGAGATGCGGCTCCAATGTGGCGAAGCCGTCATAGCCGCGGGCATTGGCGTCGGGGATCACATCGGGCCACTGCCCCTGCCCTTCGCCGGCCAAGCAGCCGTGCTTCTCGCCGGCGATCCAGTCCTTGATGTGAAAGTGGGCCGTAAATTCGCGCGTCTTCTCCCAGCCGTCCCACGGGTCATAGCCGCAGAAGACGTAGTTGGCCGCGTCGTAGACCGCCCGGAAAGCGTCGGCCTGCACCATCTCGAAAAGACGACGCACCCGATCTGGAGAGTCGCCGAAAATCCGGTGCTCGTTCTCATGCACCAGCCGCACGTCGGCCCGCGACGCCAGCCCCACTTTCTCGTCCATGCGGCGAAACAGCTCGTGTTCCCAGCTTTCGCTGACGGAATCCCAGGTTTCGGCGTCGCGCGGCGGATAGTAGCTGAAAACGCGGATGTTGGACGTGCCGAAAACCTTGCACAGCTCGAGGGCCCGTTCGAAGCGCGCCAGGTGCGGCTCCCAAGGCGAATCGATTTTGACCTTGCCGATGGGCGATCCGATGGCGCTGAGGCGGAAGCCGTGCTTGTCGAGCAGCGACTTGAACTCCTTTACTTGCAGGTCGGTCAGATCGAGGACGTTGGTCTTGTGGATGGACCGCAGCTCAATGCAGCGGACGCCGCAGCGCAACAGCACGTCGATCTGTTCCTGGGGATCGGGAGAAATTTCATCGGCGAAGGCGCTGAGGGTGAACATGGGTGCGTCTCGTGAGCAGCACGCAGCGCCAGCAAGTGTTTGGCCTCAATCACTTGCTGTCGCCGCGTGCTGGTCGTCGGTGTGTTGCGACTGCCCCGGCTTCCAGAGCACGTCGTCGCGGCCGTTGTTGTTGTAGACGCGGCCCAGCACGAAGAGGAGGTCCGACAGCCGGTTGAGGTACACGACGATCTCGGGATTGATCGGCTCCTGATGGGCCAGCGCCACCGCGCCGCGCTCGGCCCGACGGCAAACGGTGCGCGCCAGATGGCACCATGCCGCGGGCGGTCGGCCTCCCGGCAGGATGAAGCTGTTCAACGGCGCCAGGTTCGCGTTCAGCCGGTCGATGGCTGCCTCCAGGCGGGCAGCCTGTTCCGGCCGGACGCGCAGATTCACGCCCGGCTTCTCGTCGGCGGACGGCGGCAGGCACAGATCGGCGCCCACGTCGAAGAGGTCGTTTTGAATACTGCGCAGCAGATCGGATTCGGGCGCGTCGGAATGGTGGGCGGTCAGCAGGCCGAGGACGGCGTTGAGTTCGTCCACGGCGCCGTAGGCCGCGACGCGGGGATGGTCCTTGGGAACGCGGCTGCCGTCCCCCAGGCCGGTTTCGCCCTTGTCGCCGGACTTGGTGTAGATGCGGGAGAGAAAGACCACAACAGGCGCTCGCAGAAGGGCGTACCAAGGGAGACGGCCCGTTCAGCACTCGCGCATCTTCCGCAGCGCCGCTCGGACGCGCTGCTTGGCCAGCCGGGTCTGCCGTTCCCGTTTGCGTTGCATTCGCTTGAGCCGCTGCACCGCGGCAAGAAATCGTGTCGTTTCAGGCTCGCCGTATAACATGGCTCGTTCCGCCCCGGCCGATCGACCGGGGAAAATGCGGCGGGGCGCTCGCGCCGGTGCGGGGGTTGGGCGGCGGCTGCCGGCTCGTCTCCACCAACGTCGCCCCGATGTCGTCGTGGACGAACGCCCGGCCCATCCAACCGTCTATACCACTCTTATCGGCCGGGTGCAACAGGCTGTCTGAGAAAACTTAAGCGCGTGCGCAAACAATGCCGCCGCCGCGGTGCATGCGCCGGCCGGCGGCGAGGTGCGCCGGCTGGGGACGCTGGTAAAACCGTCGTCCGGTGACGGTTAAGCCTCTCTGGAATACGGCATGCGTCAATCGTCTGGCTGAACCGATTCGGCCGGCAGAAACGATCCGCCGAATAAGAAATGCAGAAACGCTTCAGCCGGCGCCATGCCGGCGCTCGAGGAAAAGCGTCGGTCGGCCGCGATCAACGGCGGATCACGGAGGAGGTTGCAATGCGTTCAGGACGAACGTGGGTTTCCCGGCTGGCCGCGGCCGGCGTCTTCGTGGGGATTTTCCTTGTGGGGTCGGCCTCGAGCCGAGGCGAGCCGGCCGTGGTGCTGCCGGCGCCGCCCGGCCTTGCTCCGCCGGCGCCGGCGCCGGCTGCGGACGCCGGCGCGCCCTCCGCGGCGGCGCCG
>DATKHW010000083.1:0-5935 GCA_035546275.1 Gemmataceae bacterium | reverse complement strand
GAGGCGCCGGCCGTCGGGGCTGAAGGCCGCGGACAAAACCGCGAAAGTGTGTCCCTTGAGGACGGCGAGCGGTTTGCCCGATTCGGCGTCCCACAACCGCGCCGTATTGTCGTCGCTGGCGGTTGCGATTCGTCGGCCGTCGGGGCTGAAGGCCACGCACTCAACTAGGTTCGTGTGCCCCTCAAGGACGGCGAGTTCCGGGTGCACTAGCCGATTGAGGTAATCCCACTCCCACGGCCTCTGCCCCGGCGTCAGTTCCTCCTGCAGGCGGCTCGCCTGCTGGAGCAGGTCCCGAGCATGCTGGAATCGGCCCGCTTCCCACTCGCTCTGCGCTAGAAAAGTTTGATCGGCATAAGCCCTTTGCGTCAGCTGGCGGTGGAGATCCTTGATTACATCTCGCGCCTTGACGGCCTCGGCCTCCAGTTGCTCCGCCCGCCCCTGGGCCCCCTCGGCCGTCCGTCGCGCGCTCTCCGCTTCGCCCTTCGCTTTGACGGCTTCGGCGGCGTTGGCCTCCGCCCGCAGCCACAGCCACGTCGCGCCGCCGCCGCCGACCCCCACCACCAGCAGCAGCGCCGCCAAGCCATACACCGTCGCCCGCAACGGATGCCGCCGCACCCACTTCCGCGCCCGCTCCCACCGCCCCACCGGCCGAGCTTGCACCGGCTCGCCGCGTCGCCACCGCCCCAGGTCCGCCGCCAACTCGGCCGCGGCGCCGTAACGCTGAACCGGCGCCTTCTCCAGACATTTCAGACAAATCGCCTCCAACTCAATCGGCGTCGTCGGCTGCAACTGACGCGGACGCACCGGGTCATCGGAAAGCACCTGCGCCAGAGTCTCCAGCGTCGTCGGTCCCTTGAACGGCGGCCTTCCGGTCAGGCACTCGTACAGGATGGCGCCCAGCGCATACACGTCCGCCGCCGGACCGACCTCCTTCACCTTCCCAGCTGCCTGCTCCGGCGCCATGTATGAAGGCGTCCCCATCACCGCCCCTGACTGCGTCTGCCCCTCCGCGTCCATGCGCTTGGCCAGGCCGAAGTCCACCACCTTGGGCGTGCCGTCCTCCGCCAGCAGCACGTTGCCCGGCTTGAGGTCGCGATGGACCACGCCCTTTTCATGCGCCGCCTGCAACGCCAGCGCCAGCGTCTCCACCAGCGATGCAGCTTCCTGGGGCGTAAGCGGCGTACCGGCGAGTTTCCGCGCTAGGCTGCCGCCAGGGCAGAACTCCATCGAGAAGTACGGCTTGCCGTCGTGCTCGCCGACCTCATGGACCTGCACGATGTTGGGATGCTGCAAGCGCGCGACGGCCTCCACCTCCGCGCGGAAACGCTGTCGCTCGGCGGGTCCGGCGTGTGCGCCGCTGAGGATCATCTTCAGCGCCACCAGGCGGTTGAACCCCCGCTGACGGGCCTGGTAAACGACGCCCATGCCGCCGCGGTCCAGCTCCTGGAGAATGTCGTAGCCGGGTACGGCCAAGCGGCCAGGCGGCGCCGTCCCGGCGACGGTCGGCGTCGTTCCGTGGGGGTGGAGGTCCGGCCCGGTGGCGTTGGGGTCGTCGGTCGCTGGCCGGGCCGCGGAAGGAAGGATGGAATCGCCGGGGGAAACCGACATGCGGGCGCTCCTTGGCGTGCCGTTAGCGGAGATGGTCTCAGATTACTGTGTCGTCGGCCGGTGGGCCAGCAAAAAACGACCGCCGGCAGCAACCGGTTGTACAGACGTCCCGCCTGCCGGTTATAGTCTGCGGGCGGCCCATCCGCCTCGCCTTGACTCCCTCCGGCCCGAAAAACTACGATGACGGGGGAAAGCCGGGAATTCCGCAACCGATGGCTCCTTGCACAGGATGGGTGGGATGACCACGTACCAGCACACGTTCCAGCGCCACAAGACCCGTGAGGTGCGCGTCGGCGACAAGGCGGTCGGCGGCGACAACCCCGTCTGGGTCCAGTCGATGACCACGCCCGATACGAACCTCGTCGAGGAGACGATCGCCCAGATTCTGCGCCTGGAAGAAGCGGGCTGCGAGATCGTCCGCGTCACCGTGCCCAAGCCGGAAGACGCGGCCGTCCTCGGCGAGATCAAGCGGCGCATCCATCTGCCGCTCATCTGCGACATCCATTTCGACTACAAAATGGCGATTGCGGCCCTCGATCACCCCATCGACAAGATCCGCATCAACCCCGGCAACATCGGCGGCTACGACCGCTATCGCCAGGTCATCCGCAAGTGCAAGGACAAGGGCGTCTCCATGCGCATCGGCGTCAACGCCGGCAGCCTGGAGCGCGAAATGGCCATGAAGTACGGCTTCCCCTGCCCGCCGGCCATGGTGGACAGCGCCCTGCGCTACATCGAGATCGCCGAGTCGGAAGGGTATCACGAGATTATCGTATCGCTCAAGTCGAGCGACGTGCTGACCGTCGTCGAGGCGTATCGGCTCTATGCCAAGCAGGCGAACTACCCGACGCACATCGGCGTCACCGAGGCCGGCAAGGCGCCCTACGCCGTCACCAAGTCGGCGTGCGGCCTGGCGCCGATCCTGCTCGACGGCATCGGCGACACGATCCGCATCAGCCTGCTCGGCGACCCCGTGCCGGAAATCGCCGCCGCTTTCGACATCCTCCAGGCGACGCAGCGGCGCGTCCGCAAGCCGGAGCTGATCGCCTGTCCGACCTGCGGCCGGCTGGACATCGACCTGGAAGCGATCATCGCGCAGATGGAAAAGCGGCTGGCGGGCCGCACGACGCCGGTGAAGGTGAGCATTCTCGGCTGCGTCGTGAACGGCCCTGGCGAGGCGCGGGAAGCCGACCTGGGCATCGCGGCCGGCAAGGGCAAGGGCGTCATCTTCAAGCGCGGCGAAATCATCCGCCACGTGATGGAACACGAAATGGTGGACGCGCTGATCGAAGAGATCGACAAATGGGAGATGGAAGAGAAGGAAAGCGGCACATTGCCGCGCGAGAAGTCGGTGGACGCGGGCAAGGGGCGGATGCGGCTGCCGGTGCTGAAATAAGAGAGTGTCACGCAAAGACGCAAAGAGCCGCGGAAGAAGAAAGGCAGGGTTCGAGATCAGCGAGCCCTCGAACCCTGCCTTCTGTCTTCTTTGCCGCTTTGCGTCTTTGCGTGAGATTCTTTACCGCCCTATCGCTTCCTTGGTGAACGTATCCGGCTTGAAGTCCGGGTTGAGTTCAATGTCCTTGAAGAAGTAATCGGCCAGCAGTTGGCCGTCGGCGCCTTTCAGCGTGGAGCCGACTTGCAGCCAGGTTTCCGCGTCGAAGTAAAAGGTCCCGTCGGTCACGCCGTCGATGTCTTCCGGAGATTTGTAGCCGGTTCGCCGTAATTTCCAGCAAACGCGATCGCCGACTTCCTTCACCTTGACTTCGCCCAGGAACTCGACGTGCAGCGCGTCGTCCTTCACGGCTTGCTTCCAGGCGGCCAGCGTGCGCTGCGTCCCGACCTTGATGCCGAACTCGGTGATGGCATAACGGCTCGACCGCTTGGCGTCTTCGCTGTCGGCGTCGCGCTCCAGAACGCCGCCCAGCGCCAGCAAGCCGGCGCCCTTCGCCAGCATTTTGTCCTTGTTTTCGCCCTTGACGTACAGCGTCCTCTGGGCCAGCCGCGCTCCCTCTTTCCAGTCCATCAGGACGCTGAACGGCTTCTCGCGGAAATCGACGGCGATCTCCTCGGACGGTTGCAGCACGCCGCCCAGGCGTTCCTGCTTGTGCAGAATGCAGCGGTAGCCTTTGACCTCGCGGTCGTAGCGGCGGAGGCAGGCTTCGAGAAAGGCGACGGGATCGGTCTCGGCCAGGCGCTTCATCTGCGCTTGAGTCGGCAGGGCGGAGCCGTCGTCGATCACCTCGGCGAGATTGGAGCCGGGTGGGTGCGCGGCGTTGTGCGGACCGCTTGGGGCCATCAGCAGGCACAGCGGCAAGCAGATCAGCAGGCGTCGCATGACGGTTCCTCCATCGCCGTGGAACCCGGCACGAGTGGGCGCGGCCGCTTCCACTGTTTAGTGTAAGCCCGCGGCGATGGTCAGACAACGCCGCCTCGTCCGGCCGGCTGGATTCCGCCTGCCGTGAGGAATGGATTAGCGGTTGTCCCGAAAAGGAGGCGTTCGTGAGCGACCCGCGCGACCCCTTCGACCTGACCGGCCGCCGCGCCCTCATAACCGGCGCCAGCCGCGGCATCGGTCTGGCCGTGGCTCAGGCGCTGGCCCGTCGCGGCGCCGCCGTGGCCGTCACGGGCCGCAAAGCCGACGGCCTGGCCGCCGCCGCCGAGCAGCTCCGCGCCGCCGGCGCGACCGTGCTGCCGTTCGTCTGCCACCAGGGCGATCCGGCTTCGATCGCGCATCTGTTCGACCAGCTCGATGCGGCCGATTTCATCGCCGATACGGTCGTGGTCAACGCGGCGACCAACCCCGTCTTCGGGCCGCTGCTCGACCTCGACCTCGACGCCTGGCGAAAGATCCTCGACGTGAACCTGACCGGGGCGATGCTGACGGCGCGGGAAGCGGCGAAGCGAATGCTGTCGCCCCCTCACCCTACCCTCTCCCCCCCGGGGGGAGAGGGTAGGGTGAGGGGGCGCGGCGCCATCGTCTTCATGGCGTCGGTGACGGGAATGGAGCCGTTCACCGGCCTCGGCGCCTATAGCGTCAGCAAGGCGGGGCTGCTCGGCCTGATGCGGGCGCTGGCGAAGGAGCTGGGTCCGGCCGGCGTGCGCGTCAATGCAATCGCGCCGGGATTGGTGGAGACGCGCTTCGCCTCGGCCCTGTTCGCCGACCGGCCGGCTTACGACGCTCTCATGGCGCGGACGCCGCTGGGCCGGCATGGCCAGCCGGAGGACGTGGCCGGCGCCGTCGTGTTCCTGGTCAGCGATGCGGCCGCGTATCTTACCGGGCAGGTATTGGTGGTGGACGGCGGCGGCCGGGTAGGATGAATTCGGCCCGGCGCTCTGGAAAAAGCCGCTGCGCGGCGGTATCGTACCCCCTTACCTCTCTCATCGACATCCGCGAGGGGCCGCCGATGGCGACCAGTCTGCCTGTCCTGAACCTGTCCGAGGCCAAGTTCGAGTGCATCTACGGCCGCGGCTGCGACGGCATTTGCTGTCAGAACGGCCGGCCGGGCGTCTATCCCGAGGAGGCCGCGCGCATCGAGAAGAACCTCGCCAAGTTCCTGCCGGAATTGCGGCCGGAGGCGCGGGAGCTTGTCGAATCGCAGGGCTTTGTGAGCAACCGCCGCAAGAACGGTCTGCCGATGCTGCGTGTCGTGGGCGGTTGGTGCGTCTTTTTCCACCAGGGCTGCGTGCTGCACAAGGTCGGCGCCGGAGAGGGGGACAAGTATCGCTACAAGCCGGCCGCCTGCGCCCTGTTCCCGCTGGCCAAGAACGACGCCGGCGAATGGTACATCCGGCAAAAGGGCGTGGAAGGCGAGGTGTGGGACTTGTTTTGCCTCAAGCCCGAAACCAGCCCGACGCCGGCGGCATCGTCGCTCCAGGAGGAGCTTCAGCTAGTCGCTCAGTTCATGGCCGAAGATGCCGCGAAGAAATGAAAAGCCTGGAAGGACGGCGGAGAACGACACCGTCCCCCCAGGACACGGGAGAACCCGCATTACCAGCCCGCAGCGCAAGCAAGGGATTGAAAGACGCCCTTGCTTGCGCTGTGGGCTCCAGAAGGGACGCTTGCATCACCGCGTCGTCGGCGGAATCGCCCCGCCGAAGGCTCGCTGATACAGGGCGGAGATCGCGGCGCGGGCCTCGTTCCAGAAGCGGCTGCGCGACAGCCGATCGAGCTGTTCCCCGATGGTTTGCCGATCCTGCACGGTCGCCTCGGCAAAAGTTACGCCCGCCCGCCGCAGCAGCGGGTCGTCTCGCAGCAGATACAGTGGGATCGCCGTGCCCGTTTCCAGGTAGCGGCTCGTCGTCTGCAGGCCGATCACCTGGTGCGTCT
>DATKHW010000082.1:0-13334 GCA_035546275.1 Gemmataceae bacterium | reverse complement strand
AGCCGGCGGCGCGCTCCGCTTCAAAACGCATCAGGGCGCGCAAGCGGTCGTCGCGGACGCCAGCTTTGAGGTCGTCCTCGCCATAGCCGAAGCGTTTCAGGTCCTCGCGCGGCAGATAGATGCGGTCGCGGCCGGCGTCCTCGGCAAGGTCGCGCAGGATGTTGGTCAGTTGCAGAGCCAAGCCGGCCGCCTCGGCGTAAGTCTTCGCACGCTCGTCCCGATAGCCCCAGATGTGAATGCACGCCAGGCCGACCGCCGACGCCACGCGATGACAATACGGATACAGATCGGCAAAGGTCTCATAGCGCGAAACGGCCAAGTCCATCTCGACGCCGTCCAGCACCGCATGGAGATATTGCGGCGGCACGCTGAAACGTCGGACGGCGTGGTGCAATGCAGGATAAAGCGGATGGCTGTAGACGCCGCGGACTGCCTCGTTGAGGCGGCGGCGCCAGTCCTCCAGCAGGCCGCGCTTGTCCTGCGGCGTTCCGGGGCCGTCGGCCAGGTCGTCGGCGACGCGGAGGAAGGAGTACAGGGCGGACATGGCCCGCCGCTGGCCCGCCGGCAGAAGACGAAAGGCGTGGTAGAAATTGCCGGCCTCGCGACGGGCCAAACGCTCACAATAAGCGTAAGACCGCGCCAGTCCATGGTCCGTGGTCCGTCGTCCCTCGTCCGTCGTTTTGCTTACAACGGACAACGGACGGCGGACTACGGACAAGGCAAGCAGGGAAAATTTGTCCCATTTGGAGACCACCGGTCGCCGCGCCCACACGTCATAGCCGGCCCGCTCGATCCGGTCCAACACGGCCAGGCCGCCGCGCAGGAACAGCTCCACATCGACGCGCAGGTCCGTCGGCAGCAGCGGGATAAGTGGACGGCCGCGCGCGAACAGCTCGCGGGTGCGTTCCACCTCGCACCGCATCAGCTTGGCGAATGCGGGCGTGTATCGGCGAGCCGCCAGATCCTCGTCGTCATAACCAAAGCGACGGCGGTCTTCCTCGGGCAAATAGACACGGCCGATGGCGTGGTCGCGGCTCACGTCCTGCCAGAAATTGGCGAGCTGCAAGGCCGTGCAGACGCAGTCGGAAAGGACCGCCCGCGTCTCGTCGAACGCCTCGCCGAGAAACAGCACCAGCCGGCCGACCGGGTCCGCGGAACGGCGGCAGTAATCGAGAAGTTGTTCGTAGGTTGCATAGCGCTTAACGCGCTGATCCTGCTCGAAGGCCGAGAGGAGATCGAGGAATGGCTGCGGCGGGATGTGGAAGCGCTCAATGGTCGGTTGCAGGGCGACGAAGACGGGATGGGTCGGTTGGCCGCCGTAGCAGGCGAGGAGCTGATCGCGCCACCAGGCGAGGAGGTCGAGGGCGCGCTGGCCGCCGCCGGCCTCGTCGGCGAGGTCGTCGGCCCAGCGGCAATAGGCATAGACGGCGTGAAAATGACGGAGCAGGCGGCGCGGCAGCAGCAGCGACGCGACGGTGAAGTTCTCATAATGGCTGAGGGTGAGGCGGCGGCAATAGGCCCGCGCCCGCGGCAGGTCGAACGGCGCGTGTGATCGTCCGGGGCCGAAATGGTCCAGCTCCACGGCGAAGGCGGCATTCATGGGCCGCATTATAGCGGCGAGCGACGCAGCGGGACATGGAGACGCTCTGTTGCGGGCTTCAACGATCCTGTTTCGGCGAATCTTCACGTGCATGCCGCTCCACGAACCGCATGATTTCTTCCGCCGTCCCCGGATCGACGCCGTGAGTCATGTCCACCAGCAGCGTGTCGTGCGTTCGAAAAAGCATCTTTTTCGCATCCACATCATCATCTTTGTCTTCCAGCGCCGCCTCGAACGCCTTCGTCGTGCTTTTGATCGGACCATAGTCCAGGCTGCCGTACAGCAGCAAAAACGGCGGCAGACCCGGCCGGACATGGTTGATCGGCGACGCCTGCTTGAGCGCCTCCGGATCGTCGCCGAACACCGAGGCGAACGGATGAGCGTCGGCGCTGACAGTCAGCCATTCGGTCTGCATCGACAGCTTGAAGTTGAAATCATCCACCTTGTAGATGCCGCTGATCGAAATCACGCCGCAGACGTCCTTGGAAGATAGGCCCTCGGCTTTGAGGTAGCTTTCGTCGGTCGCCAGGAGGGAAACGAGATGGCCGCCGGCGGAGTGGCCGCAGAGAAAGAGTTGATCGGGCCGGCCGCCGTACTTGGCGATGTTCTCATGCGCCCAGGCGAAAGCGCGGGCGACATCCTTGATGTGATCGGGATGCTTGACCTTCGGCGAGAGCCGGTAGTTGGGCAGGACCAGCACCACGCCGCGGCGGGCGATCGCCTCGGCCATCGTTCCGTAACCGTAGATGTCGAGAACGTCGTCCTTGTCGCCGATCATCCAGCCGCCGCCGTGGACGAAGAAGATCACCGGGGCGGCGTCCTTGCCGACGGGCCTGAATACGTCGAGGCGGTGCAGCTCCGAGTCGGGGTCGTTGGGAACGCCGGCGTAGTCGATGTCCTTGGTCCGCTCCACCTTGAAGGATTCGGCCTGCGCGCCCACAGGAACGGCAAGGACGGCGGTCAGGACGATAGCTGCCGTCGACCGCTGCATACGGAACAGGACGACCGCGCTGTCAAACGGCTTTGGCATGGCAGTCGCCCCTCCAAGTGGTCAGGTAAACAAAATCTGCTGGGAGGAAATGCCGAGGATGAAACCCGGAGGCCAGGCCCGATCATGATAAGCGGGAAAGCAGAAATGTGCTATAGGCTTTGATCGTTGCACGGCGGCGCTCCGCGGCACAGGCGAACTGCCCGTGCCGCCGAACGCCGCCGTGCAACGATCAATCACGCCGATTCGCGGATCTTCTCGCCGCCGAACTGGCTGCCGAGGTGTTCTACCTCTTCAGCCAGTCGCTGACCTAACCCGCCGGGGATTGATTGGCGAGTCCAGTCGCGGATCAGCGAAGCCACGGCCCCGATGGCCAAGCCGCGCAAGCGGCTCACTTCATCCCAGAGCCAACCCGTTTGAGCCGGCCGAGGCGTCTGGGTGATTGCTTCCGAAGAACCGGTCAAGTGCGAGCTGGAGGCCGTCATCGGCCGTCCAGGTGCGCTGGCGAAAAGCTCATGGCCGAGAAAGCCCACGACCACGGCTCCGCCGACGGACAACCAGGGATAGCGCTCGACCTGCCGCCGCAAGTCGAACGCTTCGGCGACGGATTCGACGCCTTGCTGGACAGTCTCGGCGACGGTTTCCGCCGTTTCTTGCACCTTTTCGGAAACGGTTTTTACGGTTTCCTTGACGGCGTCCACCGTTTCGGTGACGGCGGCGCCGGTGTGCTGAACCGCCTCGCTGGTGGACTGGACGGTTTGGGCCACCTGACTTTCGAGAACTTCCAGCTTCTCGGCGAGAGCGGCCCGCGTTTCTTCCATCTGATGGTGGATCACTTCGGGTTGCTCATCCATTGGACGTTCTCCTGTAGGGCTTGGGCCGTCGGCCCCGTTGCGGGGTTGACGGCGTCAAGCTGTTTCTTCGCCGCGAAGCACAGCGCTCCTCCACCGACCGCCAGCACCGCACCGACGATGAGGTGCCACACCCACAGCGGGACCGACGCGGGGTCGGTCCCAGCCGGGGCCGTCAGCGTGTGGAACAAATGCACCAGCATCAGCGACAGCACGATCAACGCGGTCAGGAGCAAGCCGGCGCCCGGAACAAGCAAAGCGGCGGCTTCTTTCAACCGGTTCAGGTCCGTTTTGATCTCGGCGCGCGCCAGCTGCACTTGCTGGCTGATCAGATGCTGAACGTCGCCGACGATGCCGGTCACCAGAGACGGAACGCTTTCCTCCGCTTGATTCCGGACGTCCGTCGCCATGATTAACTCCTCAGTAGGCGTCCAATCAGAAAACCGAAGGCCAGGCCGGCCAGCACGGCGGGCACTGGATTGCGGCGGACCACGTCGGTAACGTCCTTCATGATGCCGCTGAGCTTTTCCTGTTCGAGGTACTCGCCGCCGCCGCGGATTGTGTCGGCCACAGTGTGGGACGCGCGGCCCAGGAAGCCCTCCTGGGGACCGGCGTTTCGCATTCGATCGGCGAAATTCTTGATGCCCGAGCCGACGGCCGCCGCGGCGTCGTCGGCCTTGTGGCCGACCTGCGAGGCCGTCTCACTGGCGCGCTCGACCATCGGAGCGGCGGCCTCTTTGCCCTTTTGCAGGGCCTCGGCAGCTGCGCCCTTCGCGCGGTCGAACGCCGTACCCGATTCGGGACGGTTCCCTTCTTTGTTCTGCGGATTGTTCATCTGTGCCATGACCCTTTCTCCTATTTGGCAAGGTTGCAGGCCGACGCCCACGGCCGGCCCAAATGCCGTAGGGCGTATATCGCAACAAGCGTGCCAGATGGACACGCCGCCCCCGCGCCTCACGCACGGCGCAAGGAAACCGCAAGAAATCAAGCAGCGAACGGACTACAAAGAGAGGCGGCGCCGCGCCCGGCGCTGCAAAGAACGGCAGGGCGCCGCTTGTTCATGAGAAGGGGACTCGCCACGAGGCGCACGCCTATCATTCCGCTTTGAAGTGCGTTTTGTCGATCTTATAATGGGCGAGCTTGTCGGTGATGGTGCGCCGCGACAGACCGCTGAGCTTGGCGCAGCGGCCGATGTTGCCGTGGGTTTTTTTCAGGGCTCGCCGCAAGTATCGTTCTTCAAACGAAGCGGTCAATTCCAGGAGCTGTTCCGGCAGCGGCCGCGTCACGTCGATCTGCACCGCCACCTTGGACTTCACCGATTGGGCCACCTCTGCCGGCAAATTGTCGGTCTCGATGACGCCTGCCCGCGCCGTGACGCAGGCGCGTTCGATGGCGTTTTCGAGCTGCCGAATGTTACCCGGCCAAGAAAAGGCCAGCAGCAGGTCCATCGCCTCGGGCGCGATTTGACACGGGTTCTGCCCAGGCCGGGCGTATTTGCGGGCGAAGTGCTCGGCCAGCAGGGGAATGTCCTCCGATCGCTCGCGCAAAGGCGGCAGATCGATCTTAACCACGTTGAGGCGGTAGTAAAGGTCCTCGCGGAACTTGCCCTTGTGGACGAGTTGCTGCAGCGAACGGTTCGTGGCGCCGATGACCCGCACGTCGATGGCGATGCTCTGCGATCCGCCGACCCGCTCGAAGGTGCGTTCTTGAAGCACGCGCAGCAATTTCACTTGCATACTGGCCGGAATGTCGCCGACTTCGTCGAGAAACAACGTGCCGCCGTCGGCCTGCTCAAAGCGGCCCTTGCGCTGGGTGACGGCGTTGGTAAAGGCGCCCTTTTCGTGGCCGAACAACTCGCTCTCCAGCAGCGTTTCCGGCAGCGCGGCACAATTGACGACCACCAGCGGGCCGGGTCGCACCGGCGACGAGATTTCGTGAATGGCCCGCGCGATCATCTCCTTGCCGGTGCCGGTTTCGCCCTCGACCAACACAGTGCTGGTGTTTTCGGCCAGGTGGCCGATCAGCTCAAATACCTCAATCATTCGCGGGCTTTTGCTGAGGATCGTGTGAAACGAATGCCGGCCGACCAGCTGCTCGCGCAGGGCGGTGACTTCATCCAGCAGCGAGCGCTCGCGCAAGGCCCGCTCGACGATGAGGCAGAGGCGTTCCGAATTCGTCGGCTTGGTAAGAAAATCGTAAGCGCCCAATCGCATGGCCTTGACCGCCTCGTCAATCGTGCCATGGCCGGTCGTCACGAACACTGTCACGGGCAGGCGGCGGTTCTGCACTTCCTCGATCAGTTGCATGCCGCTCACGCGCGGCATGCGCAGGTCGGTGATAAGGACGCTATAGGGACGTTCGATGAGCGCTTCGAGAGCCTGGCTGCCGTCGTGAGCCGTATCGACGGACACCGGTAAAGCCGCCTCAAGCATCATTTTAAGCGATAGGCATGAATCGGGATTGTCGTCGGCGACCAGAATGCGGCGTTTCGGCGACGTTTCCTCAGCGGCGGCGCCCTTGTTTTTGCTGACAGTCGGGAGACTCGATGACGTCGAAGGCATGTGCGGGTCTCCAGAAGCCTTTATGGGGATACACAACGAACCGATTAGAATGAGTTTATACCAAGAAGATGCGCCGGAACAGCAAGGCAGTTCGACAAGTCGCCCGTCGGCCCGCGGTCGTGCGTTAGACGCTCGCTCCGCGCGGAATTGCCGTTGCCGTCTCCGTCCCCATCACGTACACTTACGTTGATTTGTTTTTTGCGCCGCCGCCCATTCGCGAGCCAAGATGCTCCCGTTCCTCCTGCTTCCGACGCTGCTCCTCCTCCTTCACGGGGGGTCCTAGTCGCGTTCTCAGCCTGCATCGCCTTCGCCTGCTGAACGACCCTGGGACCTGCAACCCGGGGTTCTTTCTTTTTCGGAGTCCTGTTCATGGCCGACGACCGCATCATCATCTTCGACACCACGCTCCGCGACGGCGAACAGTCGCCCGGCGCCAGCATGAACCTCTCCGAAAAGCTGGAGGTCGCCCACGCTCTCAAAGAACTCGGCGTGGACGTGATCGAGGCCGGCTTCCCCATCGCCTCCCCCGGCGACTTTGAAGCCGTCCAGGCTGTGGCTCGCCAGGTCCACGGCCCGATCATCTGCGGCCTGGCCCGCTGCAGCGCCGAGGACATCGACCGCGCCTGGGCCGCCCTCAAGGAAGCGCCCCGGCCGCGCATCCACGTCTTCCTCGCCACCAGCTCGATTCATCGTGAATTCAAGCTCAAGATGGCCAAGGAAGAGATCATCGCGCGCGCTGTCGAGGCCGTCCGCCGCGCCAAAGCCGTCTGCGACGACGTCGAGTTCTCGCCGGAAGACGCCGCTCGCACCGAGCTGGATTTCCTCGCCGAAGTCGTCGAGCGCGTCGTCGAGGCCGGCGCCACGACCGTCAACATTCCCGACACCGTCGGCTACGCCGTTCCGAGTCAGTACGCCGCCGCCGTCGGCCATCTGAAAAAGCATGTTCGCGGCGTGGACAGGATCGTCCTTAGCGTCCACTGCCACAACGACCTTGGCCTGGCCGTCGCCAACAGCTTGGCCGCCGTCCAGGAAGGCGCGCGCCAGGTGGAATGCACGGTCAACGGCATCGGCGAACGGGCCGGCAACTGCTCCCTCGAAGAAATCGTCATGGCCGTGCGCACCCGCAAGGATTATTTCGGGCTGAGTACCGGAATCAACACGCGGCGCCTCTATCCGACCAGCCGGTTGGTGTCGCACGTCACCGGCATCCAGGTGCAGCGCAACAAGGCCGTCGTCGGACAGAATGCATTCGCCCATGAGGCCGGCATCCACCAGGACGGGATGCTCAAGGAGCGCTCCACCTACGAAATCATGAACCCCGAAGACGTCGGGCTGCCCAGCACCGAGCTGGTGCTTGGCAAGCACAGCGGTCGGGCTGCTCTGCGGCAGCGCGTCACCGACCTGGGCTACCACCTCGACGACCAGCAGCTGCAAAAGGTCTTCGAGGCGTTCAAGGTGTTGGCGGACCGCAAAAAGAACATTTACGACGCCGACATCGAAGCGCTGGCCGAGGCCCAGATCAGCGCCGGCGACATGGGCCCGGCGGCGTGGACGCTGGAAGCCGTCACTTGCAACGCCGGCTCGGCCACCATCCCGTCGGCCGTCGTCTGCTTATGGCACCAGGACGGACGAATTCACCGCGACGCCAGCGTCGGCGACGGACCCATCGATGCTGTGTTCAAGGCCATCGAACGCATGACCGGCGTGGAGGTGACGCTGCGCGACTACCGCATCCGCAGCGTGACGGTCGGCGAGGACGCCCAGGGCGAAGCCCACATCGAGGCCGACTTTAACGGCCGGGTCGTCCACGGCCGGGCCGTCAGCACCGACGTCATCGAGGCCAGCGCCCTGGCTTTCCTCCAAGTCATCAACCGAATCGTCTCGCGCAAAGCGGCCGGCGACCGCATCCGGCCGACGCAGAACCCGCCGGCGGAGCCGGTGTCGGCGTGAAACCGCGGAACACGCGAATGCACCGAAGAAGACAAGAAATCTATCTCTCTTTTTTCCGTGTATTCCGTGTATTCCGTGGTTTGTTTACCCCTCCCCATTTCGCCGTCCTCCCCATACAACCCCTTTACGTCGGGCGCCGTGCGACGCCCCTCTGGGCTGCCGTGAGGACGACGGATGCCTCAGATTTTCCACCGCAGTTTCAACGTCATCTCGCGGGTGACGATTTTTGGCGCGGTGTTCATCATCGCCTTTCTGGGCTGGGTGCTCATCGTATTGGCCCAGTCGCCCTACGCCACCAACGCCGGGATCACCCGCGATCAACCCATCCCGTTCAGCCATAAGCACCATGCGGGCGAACTCGGCATCGATTGCCGATACTGCCATGAAACGGTGGACAAGGCCGGCTTCGCCGGCATGCCCTCCACCAAGACGTGCATGAATTGCCACCAGCAGATCTGGACCGGCGGCGCCATGCTGGACCCGGTGCGCGAGAGCTTCCGCACCGGCAAATCGATCGAATGGAACCGCGTCCACCGCCTGGCCGATTTCGTCTACTTCAACCACAGCGTCCACGTCAACCACGGCGTCGGCTGCGCCAGCTGCCACGGCCCGGTCAACGAAATGCCGCTGATGTATCAGCACGGCACGCTGCTCATGCAATGGTGCCTCGACTGCCACCGCGACGCCAAGAAGAACGTGCGGCCGGCCGAGGCCGTTTACGACATGGATTGGCAATGGCCGGCCGGGACCGACGCAGAGTCAAAGGCGGCCGAACTGCACGAACAATATGGAATAAAACCGACCGAGAAATTGATCGACTGTTCCACGTGCCACCGGTGAGGGAGAGCATGGACAAGCCGCAGTCATCCGGCCGCCGCTTCTGGCGGAGCCTGGAGGAACGCTTGGAGTCGCCGGACTTCGCGACGATGATGCGCCGCGACTTCCCCGACCAGGCGGACGGCTGGCTCGACGCACCGACGCGGCGGCGTTTCTTGGCGCTGCTGGGGGCGTCGCTTGGCTTGGCCGGCTTGGCCGGCTGCTCGACCCGGGCGCCGAATGAGAAGATCGTGCCCTACGTCCGCACGCCGCAGGACGTGACGCCCGGCATACCGCAGTTCTACGCGACGGCCATGCCGCTGGCCGGCACGGCGATCGGTTTGCTGGTCGAGAGCCACGAGGGCCGGCCGACCAAGGTCGAGGGCAATCCCGACCACCCGGCCAGCCAAGGCGCTACGGATGTGTTCGCCCAGGCGTCGGTATTGGGTCTGTACGATCCCGACCGCTCGCAGACGCCCATCAGCCGCTTGCAGTCGCCGGCGGGAACCGTGCGGTCGATGGACGACGCCGTGGGCGAAATTCGGCGCCGCTTCCGCACCCTGCTGTACGAAGACCCGGACGCGAAAGAGAAGAAGAAAAAAACCGGGGCAGGGCTGCGCATTCTCACGGAAGCCGTCGCCTCGCCGACGCTGGAGGCGCAGCTCGTCCAGCTGATGACGGATTTTCCGGAGGCGCAGTGGATTGAATACGAACCGGCGCGACTGGATGCGGACGTCGAAGGCGCACGGATTGTGTTCGGCAAGCCGTATCAGGTCCGCTACGATTTCACCAAGGCGGACGTGGTCGTGTCGCTGGACGCAGACTTTCTGTCGTGCGGCGGCGGCCAGCTGCGCTACACGCGGGATTTCGTGAGCCGGCGGCGCGTCGGCGACGACGGCAAGCCGCCGGACAACAGGAACCGGCTCTATGCCGTCGAAGCCAGCCCTACCACAACCGGCGCTGTCGCCGATCACCGATTGGCCATCCGTGCGGCGCAGGTAGAGGTGTTCGCCAGGATTCTGGCGGCGGAGTTGGACGTCAAAGGGACGCCCCCTACGCCATATGGCGTCTACCCCACGATTGTCTCCTTGCCGTGGCTTAGCGCGGTAAATACCGATCTGAAGGCGCACCCGAATCGGTCGATCGTTATCGCCGGCGCCGGCCAACCGCCTGTCGTCCACGCCCTTGCATATGCCATCAATGACAAGCTTGGGAACATCGGCAAGACCGTCTTCTTCACCGAAACGCCGCCCCGCCCCAGGAACGCCAAAGCAGGGTTGGACGGCCTGAAAACCTTGGCCGGCGACTTGGAAGCCGGCAAGGTGGAAGTGCTGCTCATCCTGAGCGGCAACCCGGCTTACGCCGCCCCCGCCGATCTGCAATTCGCCGACAAGATCGGCAAGGCGAAGCTGGTCGCCCATCTCGGGTTGTACCAGGACGAGACGGCGGAGCGCTGTCATTGGCACATTCCGGAGGCCCATTACCTCGAAAGCTGGGGCGACGCCGTCGCCTTCGACGGGACGGCATCCATCATCCAGCCGCTGATCGCTCCGCTGTATGCCGGCAAGACGGCGATCGAGCTGCTTTCCGCCTTGACCGAGGACTCGCCACGAAACGGTTACACCCTCGTTCGCGCCTTCTGGGCCGATTGGCGCAAGAAGTCGGGCGATTTCGAGGCTTTCTGGCGGCAGTCGCTTAACGACGGCCTCATCCGCGGCACGCAGGCCGACGCCGCTTCCGTGAAGCTGAAACCGGACTGGACCACCGCGCTGGGCGAGCCGCCTCGGGCCCCCGATCCGGATACTTACGAGATCATCTTCCGTCTTGATCCAACGGTCTTCGACGGGCGCTTCGCCAACAACGGCTGGCTCCAGGAATTGCCCAAGCCGCTGAGCAAGCTCACGTGGGACAACGCCGCCCTGGTTGGTCCGAAAACCGCCGAGAAGCTGGGAATCAAGCCGGTCGAAGGCCCGCACGGCGGGGCGCACGGCGAGACGCTGACGCAGATGGTGGAGATCGCCCTCGGCGGCTTCAAGATTCATGCGCCGCTGTTCGTATTGGCCGGCCACCCCGAAGACTCCGTGACGCTCCACTTCGGCTACGGCCGGACGCGAGCCGGCAAGGTCGCCGCCGACAACGCGGGCCGGGAGGCAGACGCCTACCGCATCTGGCTCGGCGGCGCCCCGTTCTACGCCCAGGGGGCGTCCGTCAAGAAGCTCGACCAGGCGTACACGCTCGCTTGCACACAGCTGTTCCACACGATGGACTCGGCCGGCCTTAGAGACAACAAGCTTCCGGCGGATTACGCCGCCATCCGCTCCGACACGCAGGCGGAATACAACGAGAAGATCAAGCACAATGAATACTGGCAGGAGCGCAAGCCCGGCCTGCTGCCGGAAGACGACGATCGGGCGCCGCCGGAGGGACAGCGGTATGAGCTGCCGCTGATCCCGTTGCCGCCGTTCGCGGACAAGGGCTGGGGCATGGCCGTCGACCTCAGCGCTTGCGTCGGCTGCAGCGCCTGCGTCGTCGCATGCCAAGCCGAGAACAACATTCCCGTCGTCGGCAAGGACCAGGTGACGCGCGGCCGCGAGATGCACTGGCTGCGCATCGACCGCTACTACGAAGGCGACGACGAGCATCTCAGCCGCGCCTACTTCCAGCCGGTGCCGTGCATGCACTGCGAGACGGCGCCGTGCGAACAGGTTTGTCCGGTCGAAGCCACCGTCCATAGCCCCGACGGCCTCAACGAAATGGTCTACAACCGCTGCGTCGGCACACGCTACTGCTCCAACAATTGCCCCTATAAGGTGCGCCGCTTCAATTTCCTTTTCTACGCCGACTACACGACGCCGGTGCTCAAACTCGGCCGCAATCCCGACGTGACGGTGCGCAGCCGCGGCGTCATGGAGAAATGCACTTATTGCGTCCAGCGCATCCGCGAGGCGGATATCCATGCTCAAAATGAGGGGCGCGCGATCCGCGAGGGTGAGGTCAAGACGGCGTGCCAGGCGGTTTGCCCGGCCGGCGCCATCGTCTTTGGCAACATCAACGACCCGAATAGTGCGGTCATGAAGCGGAAGAATTCGCCGCTCAACTACGGTCTGATGGCGGAGCTGAACACCCGGCCGCGGACGACGTACTTGACGGCGATCACCAACCCGAACCCCGAACTGCAACCCAAGGCGACGTGACATGGCCGCGGACGTGGAACCGACTGCCGGCGAACGGCCCAAGCCGCCCGTGATCGCACCGGGATACAGCTTCACCTCGGTGACGGAGAAGATCAGCGCCATCGTGCTGACGCGGCCGGCGTCGCGCGGTTGGTGGATCGGGTTCGGCGTCGCCTTCCTGCTCGTGCTCATGCTCAACTATTCCATCGCTTACCTGCTCACTGTCGGCGTCGGCATCTGGGGCATCAACATCCCCGTCGGCTGGGGCTTCGCCATCATCAACTTCGTTTGGTGGATCGGCATCGGCCACGCCGGAACGCTTATCTCCGCTATCCTCCTGCTGCTGCGGCAAAAATGGCGGACGTCCATCAACCGCTTTGCCGAGGCCATGACCCTCTTCGCGGTGGCCTGCGCCGGTCTGTTCCCCCTGCTGCACATGGGCCGACCCTGGTATTTCTACTGGCTGCTGCCCTATCCCAACACGATGCAGCTGTGGCCGCAGTTCCGCAGCCCGCTCGTCTGGGACGTGTTCGCCGTCTCGACCTACGCATTGGTGTCGCTCTTGTTCTGGTATGTCGGCCTCATCCCCGACCTCGCTACGCTCCGCGATCGGGCCACCGCCGCCGTTCCGCGCATCATCTACGGCATTTTGGCCATGGGCTGGCGCGGCTCGGCCACGCACTGGCACCGGTATGAAACGGCCTATCTTCTGCTGGCCGGCCTGGCCACGCCGCTGGTCGTGTCCGTTCACACGGTCGTCAGCTTCGACTTCGCCGTCGGCATCGTGCCGGGCTGGCACTCGACCATCTTCCCGCCGTATTTCGTGGCCGGCGCCATCTATGCAGGCTTCGCGATGGTGCTGACATTGGCGATCCCCATACGCTACTTTTACAATTTGCAAGATTTCATCACGCTGCGCCACCTGCAGAACATGGGCAAAATCCTGCTGGCGACCGGCCTGATCGTCGCCTACGGCTACGCCATGGAAGCGTTCGCGTCTTGGTTCAGCGCCAACCCGTTTGAGCGCGGGATTCAGCTGCAACGCATGTTCGGCCCCAACGCCTTCTGGTACTGGGCGCTGATCTTCTGCAACGTGCTGACGCCGCAGGCGCTCTGGTCGCGGCGGGTGCGCTCCAGCCCGCCGGCGCTGTTCGTGATCGCCCTCGTGGTCAACACCGGCATGTGGCTGGAGCGGTATATCATCGTCGTCACCAGTCTCAGCCGCGACTTCGTTCCGTCGAGCTGGGGCCTCTACAGCGGCACGATCTGGGATTGGATGACGTTCATCGGCACGCTCGGCCTGTTCGTGGCGCTGCTGTTCCTGTTCCTCCGCTTCCTGCCCGCGATTTCCATTTTTGAGATGCGTACCCTGCTGCCGGAGGCCCAGGTGAGGGA
>DATKHW010000081.1:0-6187 GCA_035546275.1 Gemmataceae bacterium | reverse complement strand
AGGCAGAGCCTGCCGGGCAGTGCGTTCCCGGGCAGAGCCCGGGAACGAGAGCATAACCCTTGCCCAGAAGCGGCGCATGCACCCGGCGGTGTAACGAGCGGCGCTCTTTTTGCTGGCGTCGCGGGGACGGCCCGCATAAGCTAATAGCCGCGCCCCGCTTTTTTCGCATACCGCGGGAATAAATCGCCCCGGTCGGGGTTCATACAAAGGGACGTGCGCCATGGGGACGCCCGGCAACCGGCGGACGGTGCAGCAGTTGGTCGACGAAAACTACGCCGCCCTCTACGGTTACGCCTATCGCCTTTCCGGGGCCGCCGCCGACGCCGAGGACCTAACGCAGGAAGCCTTTTGCAAAGCCCAGGCGAGTTTCAGCCAGCTGCGCGACCGGAGCCGCGCACGCCCCTGGCTGTTCAGCATCCTCCGCAACGCCTACCTCCACCGCCTTCGTGCGGATCGGAATGCGCGCTGCGTGTCGCTGGACGACGTGGGCGATCTGCCGGAAGCATCGCCGGATCGCCTGCCGGAGGTGGACCCGGAGCAGTTGCAGCAGGCCTTGAACGAGTTGTCTGAGGTTTACCGGACGCCGTTAATATTGTATTATTTTGACGATTTCAGTTACCGCGAGATCGCCGAGCAGATGGATCTGCCGATCGGAACGGTGATGTCGAAGCTGGCCCGGGCCAAGGCGTGGCTGCGAAGCCGCCTGATGCCGAAGCCCCTTCACCCTACCCTCTCCCCCGCGGCGAGGGAGAGGGTAGGGTGAGGAGGGCCGGCCCCGTCCGGAGGGCGACCGATGGATTGTAAAACCGCCCGTCTCCTGTTCGATTATTCTCGTCCGCGCTCCGCCGAGCTGGATCCGACGGAAACCCGCGCGCTCGAAGACCACCTGGCCGGCTGCGAAGCCTGCGACCAGCTGGCTCGCAGCGAACGCCGGGCCGACGAGGCGGTCGGCAAGGCCATGCGCGCGGTGGACGTGCCGCATCAGCTTCAGAATCGCATCCTGGACCGAATGCAGGTAGAGCGCGGCGATCGCCGCCGCCGCTGGATCGCCTACAGCATGTGCGGCGCCGCGGCCGCGGCCGCGCTGATCCTGCTGGGGCTGGGAGTGGGACGCTGGTACACGGCGCGCCCGGCCTTCCCGGCGGAGCAACTGCTGACCGACGCGCGCAACCGCGTCTATGGCTCGGCCACGCCGGACGAAGTGAAAGCGGCATTCGCGGCCCACGGCATCGAGGCGACGCCGCCGGAGGACTTCAATTACGCCTATCTGCGCCTGATGTTTCTGACCACCGTAGAGGGCCGGCAGACGCCGCTCCTGATCTTCAACAACGCCGGCAAGCCGGAAGAGGGCGTCCCGCCGCAGCACGCGCTGGTGTTTCTCGTCGCCGACAGCCAGTTCGATCTGAACGCCCTGCCGGTGAAGCCGCAGGTCAGCGTCGATAACAACTACACCTACGAATACAAATGCGCCGCCGGAGTCCAGATCAACGGCGATAAGCGCTCCGGTTATGTGGTCTACTACACCGGCGACGATTGGAAGAAGTGGCTGCTGCGCACGCCGTCGCCGGTGGAGAGCGCCAACGGCAATTGAAGCAATTCAACGAGCCGGAAGCGTGAGCGACGGACCTCCACCGTCGCTCACGCTTCCGGCTCGTCCGCTCGTCCGCCTGCCAAATTGCCCCTTTTGACCGCCGCCGCGGCCATTTCCGCACTCCCGCCCGGCCGTCGCCCATTTCTCGTCCGGCATATCCTCCAATCCCTCTTGCACTTGCGCATTCCCACTCCCGCCGGCGCCGGCCCGGCATCGGACTTGCTCATACCCCTTTAATCCGCGTCCTATCTCATGCCCACAAAACCACAGCGGGTCATTTCGGGACGCGCTGAACCGGCTGCCGCCGGAAGGGGGCGTCGATGGATCTCAACCGCTTTACCGAGAAAGCCCAGGAAGCCGTGATGGCGGCCCGCCAGCTAGCCGTACAGTTCGGCCAGCAGCAGGTGGACGTCGAACACGTCTTTCTGGCGCTGCTGGAACAGCAAGACGGCCTGGCCGCGAAGGTGTTGGACAAGGCAGGTGCGCCCCTCGACCGGCTCACGGAGCGCGTTCGCCGCCAGCTCGAAAAGCTGCCGCGCGTCAGCGACGTGACGACGGACAGGGTGGGCATCACATCGCGCTGCGACCGGCTGTTCCGCCGGGCGGAAGAGGAAGCGAAACGCTTCCAGGACGAGTTCGTCTCCGCCGACGCCCTGGTGCTCGCCCTGACCGGCGACGAGGGACCGACCCACGCCATCCTGCGCGAGTTCGGACTGACCCGTGACAAACTTTTGGAGGCCGTGAAAACCGTGCGAGGAAGCCAGCGCGTTACGTCGCAGAACCCGGAAGGGACGTTCCAGGCCCTGGAGAAGTACGGCCGCGACCTGACGCAGTACGCCAAGGAGAACAAGCTCGACCCGGTCATCGGCCGCGACGACGAGATTCGCCGGGTCATGCAGGTGCTGTCGCGGCGCACCAAGAACAACCCCGTCCTCATCGGCGAGCCGGGCGTCGGCAAGACCGCCATCGTCGAGGGCCTCGCCCAGCGCATCGTCAAGGAGGACGTGCCGGAGGGGTTGAAGGGCAAGCGCGTCGTCGCGCTGGACATGGGATCGCTGATCGCCGGCGCCAAGTACCGCGGCGAGTTCGAGGAACGGCTCAAGGCCGTGCTGAAGGAAGTCACCGAATCGCACGGCGAGATCATTCTCTTCATCGACGAATTGCACACAGTGGTCGGGGCGGGCAAGGCCGAGGGCGCGATGGACGCCGGCAACCTGCTCAAGCCGATGCTGGCCCGCGGCGAGCTGCACTGCATCGGCGCCACGACGCTGGATGAGTACCGCCAGCACATCGAGAAGGACGCGGCCCTGGAACGCCGCTTCCAGCCGGTGATCGTCGATCAGCCGTCGGTGGAGGACACGATCTCGATCCTCCGCGGCCTGCGCGAGCGCTACCAGAACCACCACAAGGTGACGATCAAGGACGCGGCGCTGGTGGCGGCCGCAGTGCTGTCGAATCGCTACATCGCAGACCGCTTTTTGCCGGACAAGGCGATCGACCTAGTGGACGAGGCGGCCGCCAAGCTGCGCACCGAGATCGACTCGATGCCGACGGCGCTGGACGCCGTGCATCGGCAGATTATGCAGATGGAAATCGAACAGGAATCGCTGAAGAAGGAAAAGGACCCGGCGTCGAAGGAACGCCTCAAACGGCTGGAAAAGGAGCTGGACGAGGCGAAGCGCAAGAAGGCGGCGCTGGAGGAGCAATGGCGGACGGAGAAAGCCGGCGTCACCCGGCTCGGCGACCTGCGCAAGAAGATCGAGGATACCAAGGTCGAGCTGGAGCAGGCCACAGCCCAGGCCAACTACGCCCGCGCCGCCGAATTGCAGTACGGCGTCCTGCCCGAGCTGGAGCGCCAGGCCAAGGGGGAAGAGGAACGGCTGGCCCTCAACAAGGGCAAGGCCTCGCTCATCAAGAACGAGGTCGATGAAGAAGACATCGCCGCCGTCGTCAGCCGCTGGACCGGCATCCCGGTATCCCGGCTGCTGGAAGGCGAGACGCAGAAGCTGCTGCATCTGTCCGACGAATTGCACAAGCGCGTCATCGGCCAGGACGAGGCGGTGGACGCGGTGGCTGACGCCGTGGTGCGGGCGCGGTCGGGGTTGAAGGACCCGAATCGGCCGATCGGCTCGTTCCTCTTCCTGGGGCCGACCGGCGTCGGCAAGACGGAGCTGGCGCGGGCCTTGGCCGAGGTGCTGTTCGACGACGAGCGGGCGATGGTCCGCATCGACATGTCGGAGTACCAGGAGAAGCACACGGTCGCCCGCCTGGTCGGCGCCCCGCCCGGTTACATCGGCTACGAGGAAGGCGGCCAGCTCACGGAGGCGGTGCGCCGCCGCCCGTACTGCGTCATCCTCTTCGACGAGATCGAGAAGGCGCACCCGGACGTGTTCAACGCCCTCTTGCAGGTGCTGGACGACGGCCGGCTGACCGACGGCCAGGGGCGCACGGTCGATTTCCGCAACACGCTGGTCATCATGACGTCGAACATCGGCAGCCAGCGGATTTTGCAATATCAGGGATCGTACATCGGCGAGGTGTACGACCGGATGAAAGCGGCGGTGCTGGACGAATTGCGCCGTCACTTCCGGCCGGAGTTCTTGAACCGCGTGGACGAGGTGATCGTTTTCCACGCCCTTAGTCCGGAGCATTTGACGCAGATCGTGGAGATCCAGCTGGGCCGGCTGCGCCACCGGCTGGCGGAGCGGCGGATCACGCTGGAGCTGACGGACGCGGCCCGCGACCATCTGGCGCGTGTCGGCTACGACCCGGCCTACGGCGCCCGGCCGCTGAAGCGGACGATCCAGAAGGAGATCGAAACCGTGCTGGGCCGGATGCTGCTGCAAGGCAAGATCCGCGACGGGCAGACGGTGCGGGTGGATTACAGCGCGAAGGGGCTGGCGTTCACGCCGGTGAGCGCCCACGAGGCGGCGGCGGTGTGAACGGCGGCAACGGCGAGCGGGGGGCGTCAGCCCCCTCCGCCGTTGGGGCGTGGTCTCCGGACCACGCCCCGCGGCCGCCCGAGGGTTTCCGTTTGGAACGCGGCGGAGACCTTCGGTCAGGCCGGCGGCACGGTCAGGAGACCGTGCCGCAACAGAGCCGGTTGGCCTCGCGCGAAACTTCGGCTCCTCGCCCAAGGAGTTGCGGCGGCTTCAGAACCTGGTAGTTGAGCATCAAGCGGCATTCCTGGAGGCCTGGCATGGGCATCTTGGCACTGACGGCTGACGAGCGGGTCGCTAACGTGAAATTTACCAAAGACGCGTTGAGCGTGGCCCTGCGGGACGGTCGGACCATCACGGTCCCGCTGGCTTGGTATCCTCGCCTCTTCAACGCCACTGCGGCCCAGAGGAAGAACTGGCGGGTCGCAGGCGGCGGCTACGGCATCCATTGGCCGGAAGTCGATGAGGACCTAAGCACGGAGGGACTCCTCCGGGGTGCGCCGGCCCCACGCCCGGCGCAGGGCGATGTTCAGAACGCCACGAGCCGCCGGCCGCGACGAACGTCGTAGACCCGCACTTCGTATTCGTCCTGGTCGGGCAGCGCGGCGGCGCCGGCGACGGGTCGGTTCGGCGCCTCGACGTCTACGCCGCGGAGGTGGGGTGGGACGGCGCCTGGCGTCCCGTGCTGGCGTCGGCCGTCGGCGACGAGGTCCTCGTTGGGATGCGGCTGCTGGCTGGGCATGAATTGCGTGTCGCGGTCGTGCCGGGCGGCCCGGTCGAGATCAGCTCGATCCCTTGAAGAACGCCGAACCAGTGTCGAGAAAATCGCGTTCGGCCCGGAGCGCCCTTCCGCGCCGATTGTTACAATGGGTCTGATGTGTACCTCCTCTCGTCAGGCGGGAGAAAAGCCATGACCCGATCCCAGCCGCGTTACAGTAAGGAAGAGCATGCCCGCCGTGGCACGGCCCTTTACGAACAGCACGTGCGCCCCCTGGTGGAGGCCGGCAATGACGGCAAGGTGGCGGCCCTCGACGTGGACACCGGGGCCTTCGAGGTGGACGAAGACACCTTGACCGCCTCCCAACGCTTGTTGGCCCGCTGCCCCGATGCACAAATCTGGTGCGTCCGCATCGGCCGCCCGGCCGTCCATCGCTTCGGCCCCCGGGTGCGGGTGGCGACGACATGATGACAGGCATCGTCAACGCGGACTTGGAGCCGCTGCTCCGCCTGACGATCCGCGACGCCGGTGGTCAGCCGCATGACGTGGAAGTGGTCATCGACACCGGCTTCAATGGCTTTCTCACGCTGCCGCCTGCGCTGATCGCCGCGCTGGGGCTGCCGTGGCTGTGCCGCCAACAGGGGCAGCTGGCGGACGGGAGCGTCCTGCCGTTTGACGTCTACGTGGCGACGGTGGACTGGGACGGCCAGCCGCGGAGCGTCGAAGTCGAAGCTGCCGACGCACAGCCGCTCCTCGGAATGGCCTTGCTGCAAGGCTCGGAGTTGCGAATCGAGGTTGTCCCCGGCGGCCCCGTGACCATCACGAGGCTTCCTTGAAGGCAAAATGGGGACGTCGTGAATTACGGCTCCGTAATTCACGACGTCCCCCTGGCTCGGCCTTCCCTTTAGCTGCCGCGCGACAGGCGAATGGTCAACAAAG
>DATKHW010000080.1:0-4160 GCA_035546275.1 Gemmataceae bacterium | reverse complement strand
GCAGGCCGCAATCGGGGGCGACTCCATCCCCGGGAACGGCCGGCTCTTGCGACATCGGGGCCTGGGTGACGGTCAGTCGGGACGGCGGCTGGATGCCGTCCACGTCGGTCTTCTGGCGGCGCGCGGCGGACGACGTGCAGGCGAGCGCCGCTTGGACGTGGCATGGGCTGGAGGCGGCCTCCAACGGGACATGGCGTCAGGTCGAAGCGGACGCGCCCGTGGCGTGGCGGTGGCTGGAGACGGTCTCCAGCGCGACATGGCATGAGATCGAAACGGACGCGCCCCTGGCGTGGCGTGGCCTGGAAGAGGCGGCGAGATGATGCGGCCCGTCCTGGCGATCGGTGCGATGTTGCTGGCGACCGGCGCCGGGGCTGAGACGCCCCCGGCGCGGCCGGACAATGCCTACTGCGCATCGCTGGCTAAGGCGCTCGACCGAGTGGGTTCCGGTGGTCCCGCCTTCCTTCGCAGCTACGAGCCCGGTCCGGGCGAGGACGAACTCCCTGGGCCGATCCGCCAGTCGGCCTTCTCTTACGACAACGCGTTGGCCGCGATCGCCCTCGTCGCCTGCGGCGACGTCGCGCGCGCCAGCCGCATCGCCGACGCGTTCGTCTGGGTCGCCGGACACGACCGGACCCAGGACGCCGTCCGCATTCGGAACGCGTACCAGGCGGGCGCCGTCGACGGGTCTCAGGCGAAGCTCCCGGGGTGGTGGGACAATGCGAGTTCCCGTTGGTTCGAGGATGCCTACCAGGACGGCACGGCGACGGGGAACGTAGCCTGGGTGGCGCTCGCTCTGCTGAACGTGCACCAAGCCGCGCCCGACGGTCGGTACTTGCAGGCCGTCCAGGGATTGCTCGGCTGGGTGGACAAGGTCCCGGGTCGCGCGGGGGCTCCCGGAGGATATGCTGGGGGCGTGTCCGGCTTCGACCCGGCGCAGGAGGACCTCCGTTGGGAGTCGACGGAGCACAACGTCGACGTCGCTGCGGCCGCGCACTGGGCGCATAGGCTTGCGGGCGATCCGAAGCTGGAGGGGATGGCCGACAGGGCCGGCGCCTTCGTGGCGGCCCGTTTCCAGCAGGACCTCGGCAGGTTCGCGATCGGAACAAAGGCTGACGGGGCGGACGCGGAGCCCCGTCAGGTAGCGCTGGACACGCAGCTATGGCCGATCCTAGGCGTTCCGCGGCCGCCCGCCGATTGGGGCCGGGCGGTTCAATACGCCTATCGCAGACTGCGAGCCGGCGATGGCATGACGTTCGCCGGAATCGGCGCGAACCAGTGGACGGAGGGGACGTGCCAGGCGGCCCTCGCCCTGCACGCGGTCGGCGACGACGATGCGTCTCGCGCCCTGCTTGCGGCGGCGGGGCGTAGCGTGGCGCCCTCGGGCCTGCTCTACGCGACGAGCGCTGGCGAGGTCCCGACGGGGCTGAACGTCGAGTCCAGCGGGGGCGGGGAGTTCAAATATTACCACCGCCCCCACGTGGGAGCGACGGCGTGGGCGGCGATCGCGACCGCGCATTGGAACCCCTTCACCGGCGAGAGAGTGCGCTAGCATGGTTGGATCGTCACCCGACGCGTCGAGCGTCCTCGCTGTCGACGCCGGCGTGCTCCTCGCGGCGGTCGCGCTCTGCAGGGTCCTCGATCCGTCGCGCTTCGTCGACCGTCTGGTCTTCGGCGCCACGTCGGGGTTGCTGATCTTCGCCTATGCCGCGTGGCGGATAGGATGGACCATGCAGCCCTTCGAGGGGGACCTCGCGAGCCTCTGGCAGTACGCCTACCTCGCGTTCGAGATGGTCGCGATCCTGTACACTCTGATGTCGATCGCGATCCTGATGCGGCACTCCGACCGATCGCCGGAGGCGGACGCCGCCGAGGCGGAACTCGCGGCGAGCGGACAATGGCCGCCGGTGGACGTGTTCATCTGCACCTACAACGAGCCGCTCGACGTGCTGGAGAAGTCGGTCCTCCTCTCCCTCGAGATGAACTACCCCGACGTCCGGGTTTGGGTCCTGGACGACACGCGCCGGGGCTGGGTCAAGGACTACTGCGACGAACTGGGGGTCAACTACGTGACGCGGTCCTCCAACGAGGGCGCGAAGGCGGGAAACCTCAACAACGCCCTGCGGATGACGAGCGGGCCCGACGCGGCCCCGCTGATCCTGGTGCTGGATGCCGACTTCGCGCCGCACGCCAACCTCCTGAGGCGGACCGTCGGCCTCTTCCGGGACCCGGGCGTCGGGATAGTGCAAACCCCGCAACACTACTTCAACGCGGACCCGATCCAGCACAACCTGCACGCCTCGAAGAGTTGGGTGGACGACCAGAGGATATTCTTCGACGTGTTCCAGCCCTCGAAGGACGCCTGGGGTTGCGCGTTCTGCGTGGGGACGAGCTTCGTCGTCAGGCGCGACCTGCTGGACGAGATCGGCGGGTTGCCGACCCGGTCCGTCTCCGAGGACATCAGCCTCACATACGCGTTGTTGCGGCGTGGGTACGTGACGCGATGGCTGGACGAGCGGCTTAGCGTCGGCATGGCCGCCGAGGGGCTCCCGGAATACATAACGCAACGCGCCAGATGGTGCCTGGGAACGGTCCAGGCGGCCCTGCTGCCGGAAGGCTGCCTGAGGGCTCCGGGACTCACCCTCGTCCAGCGAGTCCACTACTTCCATGGCCTCCTGAACTGGTTGTGCAAGCCGTTCATCCTGCTGATGCTGGCGGCGCCGCTCGTGTACTGGTTCGCCGGGGTGCCGGCGTTCGCCTCCGACTACGTCGACTTCCTGCGCTTCGCGATCCCGGCGCTGATCTCCTTCTACTGCTACAGCGGATGGGTGGGGCGCCGGCGCACGTTGCCGGTGTTCATGGAAGTCACGCACATGATCACCGCCGTCGCGATAAGCTGGACCCTACTCACCTGCCTCTACCGCCCGTTCGGACGCCCCTTCAAGGTTACCGACAAGGGCGGCGACCGTAGCCGGACCGTGATCCGGTGGAACATGCTATCGCTGTTTGGCGGTATGACCGTGGTCTCGCTCGTCGCGATCCTGTTGGCGCTCCTGGGCCCCGACGCGACCGCCGAGACCAGTCCTGTCGACCAGTTGAACCTCGTGTGGGCGGGCGTCGCCGCGATGCTGTGCGCCATAGCGTCGCTCGTCTGCATCGAGCGGCCGCGCCGCCACCCCGAGGAGCTTTTCCGGGCGGACGCGCGCGGCCGCGTCGCGTTCGAGGACTTCGAGAGCGACTGCCATGTCCGCCACGTCTCCACCGTAGCCGTAGCCCTTCACATGGATTGCCCGCTTCCGCGTGGGCGAGGATTCATCGGCGGGAACGCCCGGGTGTCGATCGACGGGATCCCCGACCTCGCGGGGGCCGTCATCGTTGCGCACGGCCATGAGGTGACGATAGGGTTGGCGGTGCCGGAAGACCGTAGGCGGCTCCTCGTGCGCCACCTCTACAGGTCTCCGAACAACAACGTCGCGCTCGAAGCGCGCATGGGGTCCGCCTGGGGTGGCGTCATCCGGAGTAGCCTGGACCGCATCTGATCAACGGCCAAGGCTTTCCGGAACGGGGTCACGCCCGGGCGTCCGGTTGATCCATGTGGGTGTGTATTAGGTCCGATCAATTCATCGACGGCAGTGCCAGTGCACGGCTTACCCGGGAAAGAAGTCTCGGGCTTGGACAAAAACAGCCTAGATCTGGAGAAGCTTGCAGAAAAGCTTGGGAGGCTGCCTTTGTTCCGCCGCCTTTGATCGGGCCCCGCCGCGACGATGGGGTCACTCCATCGCCGCGGCCTTCAGAATGCACAGCATCGCAATGCGCGGGCGTCGAGCTCGGGTGGCGGGATTACGGTGACACGACTGGAAATACAGATTTAGGCGGCGGCCCGGAATAAATGCTTCATCCCGACCGCCGGCTCGCCGTGCGGGATAAAGCGGATGGACCGGTTTGTTTAATCGCGGCGTCAGTTGTTGATTATATTCCACTACAAAAATGATCTTCATGCATTTGGAGAGCCTGGGGCGCGTGGATCGATTTCCCTGCTCGGCAGAGCCAATTCCCTGCTCGCGCGAATTGAATTCCCTGCTCGGCGCGGTCTTGGCTCGCGCTTGTCCGAGGCCCTTCTGCCTTCCCAGCGTCGACCGCTGCGCGCCGTAGTTGGGTGCGAG
>DATKHW010000079.1:0-2328 GCA_035546275.1 Gemmataceae bacterium | reverse complement strand
GAGGAATTCGCCAAACAGGTGCCCGGCGAGGGCCGCGATTTCACGGCCTGCGGCGTCTCGCTGGTGCTGCATCCGCGCAGCCCGATGATCCCGACGGTCCACGCCAACTTCCGCTTTCTCACCAAGGGCGAGCGGCAATGGTTCGGCGGCGGCGCCGACCTGACGCCGTTTTACCCCTTCCGGGAAGACGTGATCCACTTCCACCGCACCCTGCGCGACGCCTGCCTCCGCCATGAACCGCTAATCGACTATCAGCGCTTCAAGAAATGGTGCGACGAGTATTTCTATTTGCCGCATCGCCGGGAGCCGCGCGGCGTCGGCGGCCTTTTCTTCGATTACCTCGAAGGCGACGTGGAACGGCTGTTTGCATTCCTGCGCGATTGCGGCGACGCCTTCCTGCCGGCGTATTTGCCGATCGCGGAGCGGCGACGGAATGAGCCGTATACGGAGCGGGAAAGGTTTTTTCAGGAGTTCCGCCGCGGCCGCTATGCCGAGTTCAATTTGATCTATGACCGTGGTACACTTTTCGGATTGAAGACAGGCGGCCGGACGGAGTCGATCCTGATGTCGCTGCCGCCGATGGTGCGCTGGCTGTACGATTATCAGCCGGAACCGGGGACGCGGGAGGCGGAGTTGTATGAGGTGTATCTGAAGCCGCGCGATTGGGCGGCGGAGTAGTGGTGACGATTCCATCAGCAGCGCCCTTAGCGCAGCCATTCGGCCCTAATGAAGTACGGCCCTCCCCAGGCGTAATCCTCATGGGTATAGACCATGGACCAGGCGAAGTCCGTTGGGCAAACAAACAATTCCACGTCGCAGAACGCATCCAACGGCGCCAGGGGTCCGTGGCACTCGTAAGCGCCCAAGCGGCGGCCGAGCACATGTACGGGCAGTCCGGCCACGTCCGCTGTGAACGGGACGATCAGATAATGGGTGCAGAGCTGCTGCTGGTACTCATACTCGGCTTTCGCCCCTACCCGCAACCGAATCCGCGGCCGGCCTTGGAGCGCTTGGCCATAGAGCTTCCGCCAGCGGTTCTCCGCGTCCATCCACTCCGCATCGCTCAGCCGCTGGGACTCGACCCCGGATTGGCGGAGAAAGCTCTGAAGTTCTTCGTCGAGGATTCTTGCGAAGGCAAATCTCCCTTGCAGGCCTGCAGTGGCGCCTCTTGTATTTCCTAATTGGCTGGCTACGCCATCGCCGTGACCACCGCTTCCGCCATCCCCATCGTCGTCGCCGTCCCGCCCAGGTCCGGCGTCACCGTCCGCCGTTCCGTCAGCACCCGGCCGGCCGCGTCGGCGATCCGCTGAGCCGCCGTCTGTTCGCCGACGCCTTCCAGCAGGTCGATGGCCGGCAGCAGCAGCGGCAGCGGATTGGCCCGGTTGTCGCCGATCGACTCGCGGCTGCCGCCGTGAAATGACTCATAGACGCGAACGCCGTCGCCAACGTTGATCCCTGCCGTGGCGCTCACGCCGCCCACCACGCCGGCGCCGAGGTCGCTCACTAGGTCGCCGTACAGGTTGCCCATCACCAGCACGTCGAACTGCTGCGGCCGCGACACCATCTGCATACAGCAGTTGTCCACGATGATTTCCCGCGTTTGCAGCTCCGGATAATCCTTTGCGGCGGCGCGGAACGACTCCAGGAACAGGCCGTCGGCCAGTTTGAGGATGTTCGCCTTGTGGACGCAGGCCACCGATTTGCGCCCGGCCCGCCGCGACCAGTCGAAGGCGAAGCGGAAGAATCGCCGACAAGCCGCCTCGGTCACTACCTTGATGCTCTGCACCACGCCGGGCACGATTTCATGCTCGATGGCCGCGTACAGGTCTTCGGTCAGCTCGCGGATCACTAGCATGTCCACGCCGGTGAAGCGGGCCGGCAGACCGGGCAGGTTCTTCAGCGGCCGCACTGACGCGAACAGGCCGAGTTCGCGCCGGAACTGCACGTTGAAATTGGCGTCGTTTCGGTGCTGCGCTCCGGGCGGCGGCAGCAGCTTCGTCTTGAGGGCCAATCCCGTCGCGCGCACCGATTGCAGCAGAGCCGTCGGCAGGGCCGCTCCGCCGCGCTCCAGCGACGCCCAGCCGGCGAGGTACACGTCCCAGTCGATCTGCACGCCGGCCGCGGACAGGACGCGCTGCACGGCCGGGACCTGGTCCAGGCCCATGCCGCCGCCCTGCACCAGCGTCACCTTGAGGGTCATGGCGTCTTCGCGCTGGCCGGGACGAAGGGGCCGTTCATCTTGCCGGGCGCCCAGGCCCGAACGGCGTTGAGGATGCTGTGGCGGAAGGCCTCCGGCTGCGGCACGCCGGGCAGGTGGAGAGCCGTCTT
>DATKHW010000078.1:0-13376 GCA_035546275.1 Gemmataceae bacterium | reverse complement strand
GTTGCGGCTTGCATAGCAGTTTGAGGTTCCTCATGGCGACCGTTACCCCCGCCGCCGTTCATGCCCAAAACCTGGGCGAATACCAGCGCCGCGTGCGCAGCCCGCTGAGCCGTCTCCACGGCGTCATCTGCCTGTACGTCGGCATTGAAGCGGCGCTGCTGCTGGTGCTGCTGGCCGCGGTCTGCTTCTGGCTCAGCCTGACGTTCGATTATGGACTCTTCAAGCTATCCGGCTTCGATTGGGTTCAGCAGTCGTGGTCGTGGTGGCTGCGCCTGGTGCTGCTGATCCTGGCTGTGGGCGGCGTGCTGGCGATTGTGACGCTCACGGTCTTGGGCCGACTGCTGCGCGAGTTCAGCGATCCGGCCCTGGCTCTGGTGCTGGAGCGCCGTTTCCCGGACCAGCTGGGCGACCGCTTGATCACTGCGGTGGAGTTGTCGGACCTGCGCCGCGCGGCGGCGCAGGGCTATTCGCCCGCCATGGTCCTGGAAACCATCCACGAGGCGGCCGAGCGCGTGCAGCAGGTTCCCGTGGCCCAGGCGTTCAACTGGCGCCGGCTCATCTGGCGCGGCGTCCTGGCGGTCGTTCTGACGCTGGGACTGTACGCCCTGCTCGGCGGCCTGTTCTGGACGCTCGACGCCATCGGCGCCGTCCGCGACGGCCGGATCGGTTACAGCCGCTTCAATGAAGTGGTGCAGATGTGGTTCGAGCGGAATGTTCTCTTGCGCCACACGCTTTGGCCGCGGCGGGCCCAGTTGGTGTTCGTCAACGTGCCCGAAGAGGGAATGGCCGCCGGCATTGGCGGCCCGGCGCCGCAGGTGCATGTTCGCGCTCTCGAATATGTCATCGCCGAACCGGATTCGTACGACGGTTGGCGGGCGCTGACCTGGGACGATCTGCGCCAGCGGCGCGGCCTGGCCGGCGGCGATGTGCCGAACATCCGCCTCAAGGGACAGGAGAAGTGGAATGATGTGTCCGTGGACGACGTGGCGCTGATGCTCGGCAAATGGAAGGAAGCGAAGGAGGGCGAGGCGGCCGGGCCGGCGCCCAAGGGCTGGGAGATCGCCCTGGAAGCGCCCGACCAAGCCGACAAGCCGGAGGCGCGGGAGCTGATGGTCGGGGACCGCGCTGCTCTGCAAAACGTGCTGGACCGCGTCAATGACAGCATCAAGCGGCCGGAAATGAGCCGCACCATGCGGCGGCTGATGGCGCCGGAAGGCATCTATCTTTCCAGCTCCGGCTGCAAGAACCCGCCCCAATCGCGCCTGAAAATCGGCGACGACCACGGGTACACCTACGAATTCAAGGACCTGCAGTTCGATTCCAACGACCAGCGGGTGCTGAAGTTCTCGATGTCCGCCGCGGACTACACCACGCCGACCCGCACCCTTACGATGGTGGATCCGCCGGACCTGGAGGGCGCCCGGCTGGTGCAGACCCGGCCGGCCTATCTCTACTATCCGCCGCGGTCGATGGACAAACCGGAGGACTCGGTCACGCTCGATTACCTGCACGGGCGCAAGCAGCTGTTCCAAGTGCAGACCATCCTGACGAAAGGCAACGACACGGCTCGCATCGAGGCCCCGGCCGGGACCGACTTTGTGCTGACCGCGGCGGCCGACAACGACCTCAAGGAAGCGTTCCTGGTCGTGACGCCGACCAAGACGGAAGTGACCAGCATACGGCTGCACATCGATCCGTCGAAGCGGAAGGGCGGCGAGCAGACGTCGTCGTTCTTCGTCGGCCGCGACGCGGCGGACCACGAGCGCTGGGTCAGCATGCCCGTCAGCCTGAAGCCGGCCGGCGTCCCGGGCGACGCCGATGTGGCGACGCTGCAGACGACCAAGGAGGACGAGAAGGAAAAGGGCGCATTGGCCAAGGGCGAGCCGTTGCGCGTGCCGCTTGAAATCGGCTTAAAGGACCGCAAAAAGCGAGTTTTTGAGATCGTGTTGCCGGACGTGCGCAAATCGGCGTCGTTCACGTTGGAGTACACTGACGAGCAAAACGTCACAGGCCGCAAGCACGTGGACATTCAGATTCAGCCGGACGCGGCGCCGGTGATCCAGGACGTGAGCATCGTCGGTCTGCGCAGCCGCGGCGACAATACCGCGGAGGGCGAGAAGAAGCTGGTCTACCTGGTGACGCCGCGGGCGCGCGTTCCGGTGGCCGCCCGCATCTCCGACGATCACTGCCTGGGCGAAGTGGTGTATCACGTCAACGTGAAGCCCGTGCCGCCTCCGCCGCCGGCCGACGCGCCCAAGCCGGCCAAGCCCGCGCCGGAGCCGCCCGGCCGCGACATCGCCTACAGCCCGCCGGCGTTTTTGGATTTGGTGAGCGCCGCCCAGGACGGCTTGCCGCGGTTGACGGTGCAGGACTTGCTCGTCCAGCCACAGCAATTGCCCTACCGGCAGGCGTTACTCAAGCGCGACGCGACGATTCGCACCGATACGATCAACGTCGGCTACTTCCCGTCCAAGGAGAAGCGGCCCCTGTGGCGCGACGCCCAGGACCCGGCGAACAAGCTCAGCTGGGACTTCCCCTTGTGGCAGTACAACCTGGAGCTGGGCGACGACCACCCGCAGTACCTGCTGCGGTTCATGGTGGAAGCGGTGGATACGGACGCCGACGACTCCGTCGTGGACGGCAAACCGCAGCCGCACCGCAGCAAAAGTGAGACGTACACCTTCCTGGTGGTGCGCGACAGTTATCTGGTCGGACTGATCGGCCAGGACGAGGCCAAGCAGTACAAGGAGCTGAACGCCCAGTTCCAGGGCCTCGCCGGGCTTACCACCGACTTCGACGTGTTCAAGAGCGAGGCGGAGGCGTTCGAGAAACGGCTGAAGGACGGCGGCGATCCGCAATCGGCCGAGCAGGTTGCGGATTTGCTCGTGGAGGTGAGCGGCAAGCTGGATAAAGCGCACCAGCTGTCCGATCCGGAGACCTTCCTGCTCAGCTCGGAGGGTCATAAGAACCTCAAGGCGCGCATCCTGGCCGACTCGAACGAGGACAAGGATTTGCAGAAGACGCTGGAATCGGATCCTCCGCCGGCCAACGCCGACGCCTTGCGGCGCGTGATGCAGCAGCACGAGGAGTACCGCAACTCCGTCGCCCGGCTGGACGCGCTGCTGTACGGCATGAGGGAGGAGAAATCGACACTGCACCAAATGCTGGAAACTCTCGGCGCGGCCAATGCGGCGGTCACGGAGCTGCAAAAGCAGGACGTGCAGCTGGACCGCATCAGCAAGTCGGTCAACGGCGCCGTGGACACGACGCAAAAAGCCGTGGACGCCTATGAGCGACTGGTCCGCGAAGAGCAGCTGAACGTGCTGGACAAGGATGTGATCGACTACACGCAGAAGCGCGTCGTCGACAAGATGCACGAAATCCAGCGGCTGGACTTCCCGGCCGCGACGGAAGCCGTCGCCCGCTTCCACAAGGCTCTGACCGAGAAGGCGGCGGGGCAGACCGACCTGGAACGGATTGAGCATTCGCGGGAAGTCGGCCAGGACGTTCAGGAGCCGATGACGCGGCTGGTTGCCGATCTGCACGCGGTGCTGGACGCCATCAGCGGCGGTAAAAACCGCCAGTCGCTGCGCCAAACATTGGTTAACATCGATAAAGGCGTGCAGGACGAGAAAAGATACGCCGAGGACGTCGAAAGAATCCTTCAGGACGAGATTTTCAAGCCGTGAAAGACGCAACAGGGCGTCGGCCCGCTTCCGCGGCAGCTGCCCCAGATCGCTGTTGGGGAAGACGTTGCGGATCGTCATACACGGACAGCTCGGCGGCCGACGGCACTCGCCCGGCCGTTGCTTCGCGGGAATGGGGAGCGTAACCACCGGGGACCGCGGTCCCCGCAGGCGTGAGAGGACGAATCCACATGACTCGTAGACTCCTGGCCGTGCTAGGCGTGACGGCCGCGGTGTTCGCCTTGACCGTTCGCGCCGACGACCCGGCGGCTAAGCCCGCCGACCCCAAGACCTCCACCGCGCCCGGCGACCCGAAGGCGCCGGATCCCCGCGACCTGCAGGCCGATCAAGCCAAGAAAGCCAAGGAGCTGAAGCAGGGCTTTGAGGACTTCAAAATCGAAGTGCTCAAGCTCAAGCAGCGCCTGGAAACCAGCGACAAGGAAGAAGACCGGCTGACGGTCCAGGCGCTCCAGAAGCTCCTGACGGAAATTGACGCCATGCAGGTGGACCAGAAGTTCACGCGCGTGGAGGAGCTTCTGTCGGACGCGAGCTTCAAGTCCCTGGAACAGAAATCCAAGGAAGCCGCCGCGAAAAACGCCGAGTTGCACCAGGCGATGGAGAAGCTGATCGCCATTCTCGACAACATCGGCGACGACGACGCCAGCCGGAAGGCGCGGCTCGACGAAAACCGCAAGCTGCTGGAGAAGCTCAAGGAATCGCTCAGCTCCCAGGAGCGGCTGATCGCGCAGATCGAGCGCGGGCAGAAAGACAGCAAGGACATGGCCAAGTCGGAGGAGAAGATCGGCAGTCAGCTGTCCAAGGCGATCGACGCCAACGCCAAAGACAAGAAGCCGGGGTTCGACAAGAGCGAGGCCAAGTACGACGAGAAGCCCGGCCCCAACGCCAAGAGCGAGGCCAAGAATGATACGGAAGGCCCCAAGGGCGAGGCGAAGGATGGCAAGCAGGGCGATCAGAACGAAGCCAAGCCCGGTCAGGACAAGACGGGCGAGAACAAGGACGGGATGAAGCCTGCCGAGGGGAAGGACGGCGAGAACAAGGACGGCATGAAGCCCAGCGACGGCAAGACCGGCGAAAACCAAGACGGCAAGAAACCCGGCGAAAGCAAGCAAGGCGACAAGACCGGCGAGACGAAAGACTCCGACAAGCCGAGCGAAGGCAAGCCAGGCGACAAGTCCGCGGACAGCAAACCTGGCGAAGGTAAGCAGGCCGGCGACAAGTCCAACGCATCGGACACTAAAGAGGCCAAGCCGGGCGAATCCAAGAACGGGGAGAACGCCAAGGACGGCAAATCCAGCGAGGGCAAAGACGGCCCGAACAAGGACGCCGCGAAAGACGGCAAGCCGAGCGAGGGCAAGCAAGGCGACAAGTCCGCCGACAATAAGGACGGCAAGCCCGGCGAAGGCAAGCGGGGCGACAAGCCGGCCGACGGCAAGAGCGGCGAATCGAAGGACGGCAAGCCGGGCGAATCGAAGGACGGCAAGGGCGGCGATTCCAAGGACGGCAAATCCGGCGAAAGCAAGCAAGGCGATTCCAAGCCCGGCGACGGCAAGCCGAGCGAGGGCAAGTCGGGCGACAAGTCGGCCAGCGACAAGCCCGGCGAGAGCAAGCAAGGCGACGGCAAGCAGGGCGAGAACAAGAACGGCCAGGCCGGTCAGTCGAAGGACGGCCAGGGCGGTCAGTCTTCCGACGGCAAGCCCAGCGAGGGCAAACAGGGCCAGCAGGCACCGAGCAAGCCGAGCGAAGCGAAGGCCGCCCAGGGTTCCAAGCCAGGCGAAGGCAAGCAGGCGTCGTCGGCCGACCCCAACGGCAAGCCGGGCGAAGCGAAGGAAGGCGCCAAGCCGGGCGACGGCAAGGCGAGCCAGGCCGGTCAGCCGAAGGAAGGCGCCAAGCCGGGCGACGGCAAGCCGGGCGACGCCAAGGCCGGCGACGGCAAGGGCGATTCCAAGCCGGGCGAAGGCAAGGGCAACGAGGCCAAGGCGGGATCGGGCGCCGAGCAGCCCAAGCCAGGCGCCGGCAAGTCCGGTCAGCCGGGCGACGGCAAACCAGGCAAGCCGGGCGACGCGAAGGAAGGCAAGCCGTCCGACGGCAAGGCCGGCGACGGCAAACCGGGCGAGGGCAAGCCCAGCGATGCCAAGCCTGGCGACGGCAAGCCGAGCGACTCCAAACCCGGCAGCGACAGCAAGGGCAAGGGCGACGGCAAGGCCGACGCCAAGGCCGGCGATCCCAAGGACAGCAAGCCGTCCGACGGCAAGCCGAGCGAGAGCAAGGGCAACCCATCCAGCGGCCAGCCGATGCAGGGCCAGCCCAGCGACGGCAAGGGCGATTCGTCGTCGTCCGGCGGCGACTCCCCGCCGCAGCCGCCCCAGCCGCAGCAAAAGCCGATCGATCCGAACGTCCGCAAGAAGATCGAGGACGGCGTCAAGGACACCAGCGAAACGCACGAAAAGCTGGGCGACGACAATAAGCCCGGCGCGCTGCCGCCTGCCAACAAGGCGGCCGACGACATCAAGGCGGCCATGAAGCGGCTGGAAGAGATCATCAACCAGGATCGTCAAGAAGAGATCGACCGCATCCTGGAGCGCTTGCAGGCCCGCTGCGCCAAGATGCTGGCCATGCAGATCGAGGTCCAGGACGCAACCAAGCTGCTGGACAAGGACGTGCAGGACGTGCGGCAGCGCAAGGACGAGCAGCGGCAGCGGTCGGTGGAGCAGAAGGCGATCGATCTGGCCTCCAACCAGGCCGCGGACAAGACGAGCGAGGCCAAGATCATCGACGAGGCCGACCGGGCCCTGGCGCTTCTGAACAGCGACGGCACCGCCGAGTCGTTCGCCGAGATGTTCAACATGGTCCGCCAAGACATGGTGCGGGTCAAGAATCGCCTGACGGAAACCGACACCGGCGTGGTGACCGTGGCCATCGAGCAGGACATCATCGACCATCTCAAGGACATGGTGGACGCGCTCAAAAAGCAGCGCGAGATCAATAAAAAGAAGGACGGCCAGCAGCCGCCCAAGCCGCCGGGGCCGCCGAAGCCGCCAGGCGAAGATCCGCTGGTGGATGTGATCGCCCAGTTGAGGCTGCTGCGCTCCATGCAGCAGGGCATCAACAAGCGCACGGAGCTGTACGGCCGGGAGTACAAGGGCGAGCAAGCGCCGGCGCCCGGCGACGGCACGACCGACAAGGAAAAGGCCCACTACAAGGAGATCCAGGACGAGCTGCGGGAACTCGCCGACACGGAGGCGAAGATCCAAACGATTCTCAAGGATCTGCTTACGGGCAAAAACAAGACGCAGTGACGCTGACGCCTGCGAGCGGCGCGGCGCAAAGCTCGCAGCGCCAGCAAGAGCATTTTCTTGCTGGCGCTGCGAGCTTACGCCGCTCCCCCTCGAATCGTCGTTCCCCGCTGACGATCGCCCCCCTTTCGATTATCATGGACAGACGTGACCGCCGCCACTCTCCGCCCGCCATCCGCGATGCGAGGTTGAGTATGCCCGCTCGTCGATCTCTTGTCGTTTTGCTCCTGTGCGCCGCCGCCGGCTGGGCCGGCCCCGCCGAAGTGCGCACGCTGAAGCAGGAGACGATCACCGGCGAGCTGGTCCGCGTTACTTCCAAGGAAATCGTCGTCAAAGCGGCCTCCGGAGAAGTGACGACGCCGATCGACGAGGTGCTGACCCTGACGTTCGGCCAGCAGGCGGGTGCCTTGCCCAGCAATGTGCCGTGGGTGGACGTGGAATTGACCGACGGCACTCAGCTGCACTGCGCCAAATTCTCCGTGAAGAAGGAGAAGGACAAGGAAACGTCCGTGGTGAGCGTGACGCTCCTTTCGGGCCAGGAAGTGAAATTCCCGCTTTCGTCGCTGTCGACGATGCTGGCCAACGCCGACCAGGAGAAAAACCGCAAGGCCTGGGCCGACGTGCTGGACAAGACCTCGCGCACCCACGACCTGGCGGCCAAGACCACCGGGGCGGGGCCGAACGCCTTCGAGGGCCTGATCGGCGAAGCGGATGAAACCGGCGAGACGATACAATTCACGCTGGAAAGCGGGACCAGCGGCAAGCTGGCGCTGTCCAGCCTTTACGGCCTCGCTTTTCGACGCAAGGCGAATCCCGACGCCGCCGTGGTGCAGTGCCGCTTGCAGGACACGTTCCACAACCTGGTCATGGTGAGCGGCGCCGACAGCACGGCCAACGGCTTCACAGTGACGACGCCGTCCGGTGCCAAGATCGACTATACGCCGGCCCTGATCGTCAAGATGGATTACAGCCACCTGAAAAAGGATTATCTCTCCGACTTGACGCCGTCGACCGTGGAGCAGCGCTTCCGGCTGGTGGCGGGCGAATACGGCGTGGATCAGTATCACACTTGGCGCTGGCGGGCGGATCGCAACCTGGACGATCGGCCGCTGGAGCTGAACAACATCCCCTACGAAAAGGGACTGGCGCTCCACTCGCATACGGAGCTGACCTACGACCTGGAGGGCAACTATCGTGAATTCGACGCCATGATCGGCATCGAGCAGGAGTCGGTGGATCGGCCGGTCGTGGTCCGAATCCTCGCGGACGACGTCGAGGTTTGGAATCGCACGTTCGTCCATGGCGACAAGGAAAAGTCCTTGCCCCAAAAGGCGCAATTGAACATTAAAGATGTCAAAAAGCTGCGCATCGTCGTCAGCGCGCCGACTTCGGAGAAGTTTCCCAACGACGTCGGCCTCAAGGCCGTCCTGGCCGACGCTTACGTGAGCAAGTGACCTCTGCCGCGCTTCTGAAAGGACCCCCATGAGCATCCGTCCAGCCCTCCGCCGCCTCTGGCCCGCCTTCCTCGGAGCGGTCGGTTTTGCCGCCCTATTTACGCCGGCTCGCGGCCTGGACGTCGATCCGCGTCTGCAAAAGGATGAGCAGGACCGCATCGCCCTCATCGAAAAAATCAAGGCGCCGGTGCTGGCGGTGCTGGCGCCGGGCGGACAGGGGGGCGGTTCCGGCGAGATCATCACCGAGGACGGCTACGCCGTCACGAATTTCCACGTCGCCGCCGCCGTCGGCTCCTTGTTCCACTGCGGCATGGCCAACGGCGAGATGTACGACGCGGTGCTGGTCGGCCTCGACCGGCCAGGCGACCTCTGCCTCATCAAGCTGATCCAAAAGCCGAACCAAACCATCAAGTTCCCGACCGTTGCGATCGGCGACAGCGACCAGGTCAAGCCGGGCGATATGACCGTGGCGCTGGGCAATCCGCTGCTGCTGGCGACCGACTTCAACCCGACCGCGACGTTCGGCATGGTGTCCGGCGTCCATCGCTATCAGAAGATTCCGCACCCGACCGGAACGCTCTTGGAGTATTGCGATTGCATTCAGGTGGATACGGCCATCAATCCCGGCAACTCCGGCGGTCCGCTGTTCAACATGAAAGGCGAATGGATCGGCATCAACAGCGCCGGCTCGCTCGGCAAGAGCGATCGCATCAACTCCGGCGCCGCCTATGCGATTTCGGTCAACATGGTCAAGAACTTTCTCGGCCATTTGCGGGCGGGCCTGGAATGCGACCACGCCACGCTCGGCGCCGAGATCGACCCGGAGAACGAGGACGGCGGCCTGGGACGGCTCGTTGTCGGCCGAATGCTCTCCGGCTCCGAGGTGGACCGCCGCGGCCTCGCTCCCGGCGACGTGGTGACGCATTTCGGCGGCGTTTTAATGACCAATCTCAATCAGTTCAAGAATCGGCTAGGGATCTATCCCAAGGGTTGGCGCGTGCCAATGACGTTCCGCCACGATGTGACCGAGGTCCATGATGTGCTGGTGCGACTGCCCGGCCGAACCGCCGACGTGCTGCCCGACAAGAATCCCCAGCCCGGTGCGCCGCCCGAGGGAGCGCCGGCCGACGAGGACAGCGGCCCGCCGCCGCTGCCGCCGCCGCCGCCCAACACGGACGCCGCCAAGCTGTTCGTCGCCAAGCCCGGCTTCGCCAATTACTACTTCAACAAGCTGGAGCGCGACGCCCTGATCGACTCGTTCCACCGGCAAGGCGATTTCACGGCGTTCCAGGGTCCGTGGTCGCTGCGGGGCGATTGCACCATCGCCAAGAAGCCGACCTCCGCGGAAGTGGCGGTTCGGCCGCCGAGCAAGGACCAAAAAGACGACCTGATCCTGGGCACGGTCGACGGCACCGCGTACAAGATCGACCCGCTCGACACGGCCACCACGCTGAAGGACCTGATGGACCCGCCGGACAGCGGCGGCATGCTGCTGGCGCTGTACCAATATCGGCAGCTGATGACGCAGGGCGAGAAGGGGTTCATCGGGCAGCTCTCGCACGGCGGCGTGGAGCCGTTCTATCCGCCGTCCGTGGTCGGTTCGCCGCCGGACTACCGCAAGCGCGTGATGTGCGACGTGCTGCGGACCAAGCAAGCCGGCGTGGCCACGAAGTGGTATTTCCGCCGCGCCGACCAGGACAAATGGTACATGCCGCAGGCGCCGACCGGCGAGCTGATCGGCTTTGAAGTGTCGCCGGACCACGACGAGGATCCTTGCGAAGTTTACCTGGCGGACTACGCGCAGCAAAACGGCGGCTCGGTTCCGGGCCGCATCGAAGTGGTCTGCAAGGGCAAGACGTACGCGGTAATGACCAACGTGAAGTTCACGATGGAGAAGTAACCGCCGGAGACCGACCCCCTATGAATCGACTTATCCGGATCGGCGCCTCGGCCTCGGCCGTCCTGCTCTGCTTCGCCGGTTCCGTCCGCGCCGACGAGGCCGCGACAAAGGAGATCGCTGAAGTCAACAAGAAGATCGTTAAGGTCTGGGGCTCGGGAGGTCTGCACGGTTTGCCCGGCTTCGGCACCGGCTTCCTGATTTCGGGCGACGGCTACATTCTCACGGCCGACGCCCAGCTGCTCGACACGCGCGACCTGCGCGTCCATCTCTGGGACGGCACCAAGTACCACGCCGAAGTAATCGCTCAGGAGCCGGAGCTGGACGTGGCGCTCATCAAGATCAAACCAGCCAGCGACGCGGACAAGATCGAGGACTTGCCGCACTTCGACCTCGAAGAGACGGCCAAGCGCCCGCCGGTGGACGTGGGCACCGAGGTGCTGGCCTTCAGCAACTGTTTCGAGATCGCTACGCGGAACGATCCTGTATCGGTGCAGCACGCCTATGTAACGGCCTTCGCCAAGCTGCAAGGGCGCAACGGCTTCTACGAGATGCCCTACAACGGCAAGGTCTACATGGTGGATGCCGTAACGAACAATCCCGGCGCGGCCGGCGGCGCTTTGACGACGCGAAAGGGCGAGCTGATCGGCATGATCGGCCGCGGCCTGCGCAACGAGCTGACCGGCACGTGGATGAATTACTCCATCCCGATCAACGCGGCGGCGGAGGTGACGCAGCCGGACGGCAAGGTCGTCAAGACAAGCATCGTGGACGTGTGGCTGCAGAAGGAGAAGTACATCAAAGCCAACGCCAACGGCCAGCAAACCAAGCCCGGCCGGACGTTCGACCGCATCTTGCGGGAGACCACGGGCATCGTGCTGGTAGCCGATCCCGTGGACATCACGCCGCCCTATATCGACGACGTTGTGCCGGGATCGCCGGCCGCCCAGGCGGGGATGCGGTCCGACGACCTGATCGTCTACGTCGGCGGCGTTTCGGTGAAGACCGTCGATGACTATAAGCAAATGATGTTTCACTATCCGCCGGGCCAGAAGGTGCAGCTCGAACTGCGGCGCGGCGACACGCTGATGACCGTGGAGCTGACGCTGGCGAAGCTCGCGGAGAGGAAATAGTCAAACGCCCGTTGTCCGTTGTCCGTGGTCGCCAAGGCAACGGACAGCGGACAGCGGACAATACAGGACCATTGATATGACGATGCGATGGACATACGGTCTGGCCGCCCTGATCCTGCTAGCGCCGGCGGCGTGTGCCGACGACGACCTGGGCGATCTGCGTGACAAGGCCGTCAAGGCGGCCGTCGCCCAGGTCGCTCCCTGCGTGGTGCAGATCGAGACGCAGGGCGGCACCGATATGGTGCGCGGCGCCGGCGGCGCCATGATCCGCCATGGTCTGGGGCCCACAAGCGGACTCATCGTCAGCGCCGACGGCTTCATCATTTCCAGCGCGTTCAATTTCGCCAACCAAGCCCAGGGCGCCCAGCTCAAAATCGACGTGTCGGTCCCGGGCAAGGGGAAGCGCTACACGGCCAAATTGATGGCCACCGACCAGACGCGGATGTTGACGCTCCTCAAAATCGAGGAAAACGGCCTGCCCGTACCCGCGCCGGCGCCCAAGGCCGAGATGAGAATCGGTCAGACCACTTTGGCCTTGGGCCGTACGCTGCCGGACGCCATCGACGATCCGCCGTCGATCGCCGTCGGCATCCTCAGCGCCACCGGCCGCATCTGGGGCAAGGCGGTGCAAACCGACGCCCGCATTTCGCCGGCCAACTACGGCGGCCCGCTCATCGACCTCCAGGGCCGCGTCCTCGGCGTTGTGGTCCCGGCGTCGCCCTACGCCGAGGGGCAGACCGCCGGATTCGAGATGTACGATTCCGGCCTTGGGTTCGCCGTCCCCCTGGTAGACATCGACGCCATCCTGCCGCGGCTCAAGGAAGGGACCGACCTCAAGCGCGGCATCCTTGGCGTCAACGTCCAAACGCAAGACCCGTACACGACCCGGCCGATCGTCTCGACCGTCGAGCCAGGGTCGGCCGCCGACAAGGCCGGCGTCCAGCCCGGCGATCGCATCGCGGCGATCGACGGCAAGCCAGTCGAGACGCAGGTGCAGCTGCAAATGGCCCTCGGATCGAAGTACGAAGGGGACGTGATCGCGGTCAAGATCGAGCGCGACGGCAAGCCGATCGACCTCAAAGCCGTAACGCTGGGCGGCGCCGTCGCGGCATTCGGTCAGGGCTTTCTCGGCGTCTTGCCGGTGCGCGACGACCCTGGCCCCGGCGTGGAAGTGCGCTTTGTCTATCCCAATAGTCCGGCCGAAAAGGCGGGCGTCAAGGCCGGCGATCGTATCGTCAAGATCGACTGTCCGCCGCTGCCGGGCCAGCCGCCGGGCAAGCAGCCGATCATCGACCGCGACCGCTTCCTGGATCTCATGGCGCACCAGCGGCCCGGCGTCGATGTGAAGCTCGACGTGGCCCACAAGGGAAGCGACAAAACGGAGACGTTGTCGGCCAAACTTGGCGAGCTGCCCGCCGATGTGCCGACCGAGCTGACCGGCGAGGCGTCGGCCAAGCAGGCGCCGAAGAAGGACGCCAAGGTGGACCTCGGCTTCTTCAAGCGCGCCAGCGCCGACAACACGCACGCTTATTACGTCTACGTCCCCGAAAAGTACGACTCGACGATCGCCTGCGGCCTGGTGATCTGGCTGCACCCGGCAGGCAAGGTGCGCGAGGACGATCTCAAGAAACTCCAGGCGGCGTGGCAGGACTACTGCGCCGCCAACCACCTGATCCTCCTCATGCCGCTGGCGGAGAGCGAGGACGGCTGGAAGCGCGACGAGGCCGGCTTCGTGCAGGAGGCGGTCAAGGCGGTGACGGACGCCTACGCCGTCGACAAGCGTCGGGTCGTGTTGCACGGCATGGGCGTCGGCGGCGAAATGGCCTTCTACTTGGCGTTCCACAACCGCGACATCTACCGGGCCGTGGCGACGACCGGGGCGCCGTTGGCCA
>DATKHW010000077.1:0-8206 GCA_035546275.1 Gemmataceae bacterium | reverse complement strand
CGTACCGCTCGGCGAACAGGATGGTAACGGACGTGCCGTCCGGAAACGACGCCTGGAGGTTGCTCGCGCCCTGCCAGCTCGTCACGACGTCGAACTGGGCCGGGTTGGGCACCACGGCGAAGACCAGAAAGTTGCCGGCGTAACAGCTCGGCGCCCACTGATAATTGTAGATCGCATCGGTATACGTTCCGCCGCGTGCGGTTGGGTCGGAAGGGCAGAGGTAGATCTTCAGGGCGCGAGCGCCGACGAAGGAGGGCCCGCCGACGCCGGCGGCGCCGCTGTAATACGGTGCATTAGGACCGGGATTCTCTCCCATGGGATTGGGGCCGACCGCCAGGGCGCTGTGATAGAGGTTGTCTTGTTCGATGAAAGGCAGCAGATGAAAGAAGACGCCGCCCCACCCGGCGATCGACGACGGCGCGCTTCCCGGAAACCACCCCTGCGCCGGCGGCAAACCGTTCAGCGTGTCGTTGCAGTTATGGGTCGCCAGGGCGATCTGTTTCAGGTTATTGGTGCATTGGATGCGGGCGGCCGCCTCGCGCGCCTTTTGAACGGCCGGCATCAAGAGGCCGATGAGAATGGCGATGATCGCGATCACCACCAGCAGCTCGAGCAGCGTGAAGCCCGGCCTCTTCGCTGCGGTGCGCATCGGAACCTCCACGTTTTGCAGGGCGGGCTGACGGTTGCAGGCAAGCTAGGGGGCGCGTCGGCTTCCGGCGTCTTGAATGGCGTCTGCTCATTCCGAGAATTCCATCATGGCATAGATCGGCGCCGGTGGATAGGATTTTTCTGCAAGAGAACGACCTAGCGCCCCGCCCATCTGTTCAGCGACTGCATCGCCAGACGCACGGTGCTGTTCCATGAGCCAACCATCCAATTCGTCAGCGCCGCCGGACTGGGCCGTCCAGCAAGCGCAAGGCGCTCTCTCCAAGGGCATGACCGCGCTGGAGGTGGAACAACGGCTCTTGGCTGTAGGGCTGGCGCCCGACGTGGCAAAGGACGTGGTATCCCGCGCGCTCCGCAAATCATCCGACCCGCCGCCGGTGGTGGATTGGGCGATGGAACATGTGCGCGCTGCGCTTCGGGCCGGTTTGCGTGTGCCGGACATTGAGCGGCAACTCGTCGCCAAGGGGCTGGCGCCGGAAATCGCCGAGGCCTTGGTGACCAATGTGCTGGGTGAGCGCGTTCGAGGAGAGCAGCCGGAGACGCCTGGCCTTGATCGCTGGCGCACGCTGCACTGGATTCTGTCCGGCGCTGTCGCTTGCCTGTGCCTGCTGCTCGCATTCCTATTCGGCGGCGCCTACTCCGTCGGGATAGCGATTGTGTGGCTGCTCACGCCGGTGGCCTTCATTTGGTTCGCCGACCTTCATGCGCGCTGGGCCAAGCAGTATAGAATCGGTGCGGTTCCCGGCGCCGCGATTCGTTGGGCCGGTTGGTTCCTACTGGCGATCTACTTCCTGTATCGGCTGGAACTTGTCTGGTTCAAACCATGAAGGTGCGGCTGGCGGATCAAGGCCGCCCCGCTCCTTGCCGGCCAATCGCCTCGGCATCCACTGCCAGCAGCGGCATCGCGTAATGCCGCGCCAACTCCAGGGCGTTGGCGGCCAGCGCCCCCGCCGCTTCCGTTTCACCGCGCGCCAGCCGCCGCCGCGCCTCGCTTAGCCGCGTCAGGCAGCGCTCGAACGGCAACCCCGCCCGGTCATACGCCTCCATCAGATCGCGATACTCCGCTTCCAGCTCCGCCGACGGCCCGGCGGTCACGCGCAAATAATCCGCCTTCATGCGGCGGCGAGCCAGCTCCACCCAGCGATGCTCGGCGGCATGCGGCGGACGGAACAAAACGCTCTTGATGTCGATCGCCGATAACTGGCCGGCCCGCAGCAGGCACTCAAAGACGTGGACCCATTCGTACACGTCCACCGGAACCAGTGAGCCAGCCAGCGCCACGGCTTCGTCCACACGGCCGGCAAGGCAGAGGGCATGGCAGCGATACGCCCGCCATAGGTTTTGCCACGGATGCGCTGCCTCGCGCTGCTGCAGCAGCGGTTCCAATCGGCCCAGCGCGATCAGAGCGTCGCCGCGCAGGGCGGCGTCCTCTTCGCGGTAGACGGTCAGGGCGTCGTCGAAGCGGCCCATCATTTCCAGGCAGATCGCCAAGCTCCGGCGGCGATGGAAGCCGGGCCATTGAGGCGGCCGCCGCCAGTCGCCGGACGCGAAGAAGCGGAGCAATAGGTCGCGCTCCAGCGTCGGGGCGAGAAAGCGATGCTTGGGATTGTCGAGAGCGGCGAAGGCGGCGTCGGCCTCGTCCCACAGCCCAGCGTCGCAGTAGGCGTGGAACATTTCCACGTCCTCGCGGGCCTCCTCCAGCGTCGCCGGCTTCCGTCGATCAGGCCGGCCGCGCAGGAAGCCTGCTCGCGCGCGCGCCCCCTGTCGCCGTCCCGCCGGCCCCAGCACATGCTCAAACGCCCGGTGCACCAGCGGGTGGGCGTCGATGACCGACGGCTGGCCGACCGACGCCGGACCGTAGCGGCCGACTCGCTCCAGCAATCGGAGATGGACCAACTCGTCGATTTGATTCGCCGTCCACGCGGCGGGCCGATGGAAAAACGGCTCGTAAGGTCGTCCCCACGTCTCATGCAGCAACATCCGCACCGGCGGGCTGCGCAGGTAGTCGCACAAGCGCTCTTCCGTCGGCGGCTCGCGGAAGGCCGTGGTCAGGGCGATCACGTCCTGCGCCTCGACCGGCAGCGCCTGCTGCCACACCGCCAGCACACGCGCCACGCACTGTTCCTCGGCCGCGGCGCCGTCGATCGGAGAAGTGGGCAGCTCGGTTAGCGCCGCCGCGGCGCCGCCGCCGAACCGCACGAGATACGATCCCAGCAGTTCCACCGCCTTGGCATGACGGCCGCCCGCCGCGGCGACCGCATCCAGCGTCTTTTCATCGCCGTGAACTCCGAGACATCGCAGCAGGTCGCGGGCGCTTGCCGCATCCAGGGCGGACAGCGAGATCAGCCGGGCGTGGCGCCGATGCTCCAGCGTCGGCAGTTCGAAGCGCGTCGTCAGCGCCACGACGCCGGGCAGCGGTTCCGACGCCAATTCCTCCAACAGTCGGCCAAAATCGGGGTGCAGGAATCGACCCCGCCACGGGCCGTCCTCATACTGCGCCACCTCGGCGCCGTCGAAGACCAGCGCCCAGCGCTCGCGCCGCAAGATCGGCAGGAGATGATCGACGCACCAGCTGGCGGATGCCTCGGGCGCCGAATCGACGCCGGCGGCGTAGGCGTACAGCTCGCGGAGACAAAGATCGGCGTCTTTACCGCGGTAAAAACTCCACAAAAAGACTCCGTCCAGCGGCGATTGATGAGACAGCAGCCGTTCCAGCCAGTGCTGGACGATGGCGGTTTTGCCCTGGCCGCCGGGGCCGACGAGGGCCGCTACGCTCGGTTCGCCGCCGGCCAACGCCGCATCAAGCAAAGCCAGCTCGGCAGTGCGGCCGAAGAAGCGGTACGGCTCCGAGGTGCAGTGATGGATGTGGGGTGGACGGGACATGGCGAAACCCGGCGAGCGGGGGGCGTAAGCCCCCTGATTGAAGTATCCTGTCGGCGAAAGGGTGAAGTCATCAGGGGGCTTACGCCCCCCGCTCGCCTACCCTTGCGACTTGGCGGCGCGTTCCGGCCGGAGCGACCGCACCACCGTCCCCGCCTGCCACAGCTCGCTGTCGGCCACCGCTTTCAGCTCCTTTTCCAGCTGCTGGCGGTAATCTGGTTTGCTGTTCGCCTCCAGCACGCGCCGCGTCTCGTCGCCCTCCGCCACGCGCTTGTACAGCTCCTCGAAAACCGGCTTGGCCGCATCGCGAAAGCGCTGGAACCAATCGAGGGCGCCGCGCTGGGCCGTCGTCGAGCAATTGGCGTACATCCAGTCCATGCCGTTTTCCGCGATCAGCGGGTAGAGGCTTTGCGTCGCTTCCTCCACGGTCTCGTTGAAGGCTTCCGACGGCGAATGGCCGTGCTCGCGCAGCACCTCGTATTGCGCCAGCCACAGACCGTAAATGGCGCCCATCAGAACGCCGCGCTCGCCAGTGAGGTCGCTGAACACCTCCTTCTGAAACGTCGTTTCGAACAGGTAGCCCGAACCGATCGCCACACCGAGGGCCTGGGCGCGCTCCACCGCCCGGCCGGTCGCATTCTGATGGACGGCGTAGCTGGCGTTGATGCCCTTGCCGGCCAGGAACAGCCGTCGCACCGTGGTGCCGGACCCTTTCGGCGCTACCAAGATTACGTCGATGTCCTTGGGTGGCACGACGCCGGTCTGATTGCTGTAAACAATGCTGAAGCCGTGCGAAAAGTACAGGGCCTTGCCGGCCGTCAGGCACGGCTTGATGCGCGGCCACTGTTCCTTCTGGCCGGCGTCGGACAGCAGGTATTGCACGATCGTCCCGCGCCGCGCCGCCTCATCGATCGGAAACAGCGTCTTGCCGGGGACCCATCCATCCTCGACGGCGAGGTCCCACGATCGCGTCTTGTCGCGCTGGCCGACGATCACGTTGACGCCGTTGTCCTTCATGTTGAGCGATTGGCCGCGGCCCTGCACGCCGTAGCCGACGACGGCGACCGTCTCCTGGCCCAGCACCTGCTTCAACCGCTCCGGCGGATAGTCGGAACGCTCCACCACGGTTTCCTTGACGCCGCCGATCTGAATTTGTCGCATATTCGTCCCTTGTCCCTTGTCCCTCGTCCCTTGCGGGCGTTGCGGAGAGCTTGGGCCCCCGGCTTTGTTGCTGTCATTCGTCCTTATCCAGAAGTACAGTACGGATTCCCCTACAACGGACAACGGACAAGGGACAAAGGACAAAGGACCACGGACATGCTCATCATCGACGCGCACCTCGATCTGGCCTGGAACGCCCTCGATTGGAACCGTGATCTGCGGCTGCCGGCCGCCGACATTCGGCGGCGTGAAGTTCAGCTTGGAATGACCGACAAGGGCCGAGGCGAAGGGACCGTGTCATTCCCGGAGCTGCGCCGCGGCAAAGTCGGCGTCTTCATCGCCACGCTGCTGGCCCGGCTCATTCGACCCAACCTCGTCCCGGCCATTCAACGCTACGAATCGATGGAAGCGGCCTGCGCAGCGGCCCACGGCCAGATGGCCTACTATCGCGCCCTGGAAAGGGAAGAATACCTGCGCTGGATCAAGGACTGGCCGACTCTCGAAGCCCACGTCCAAGCCTGGCAGGAGCCGGACGCCAGTAGGGGCGAGGCAATCTCGCCCCTACTGCCGCTGGGGTTCATCCTAAGCATGGAAGGGGCCGATCCCGTGCTTTCGCCGGATCGGGTGCAGGAATGGTGGGACGCCGGCCTTCGCATCATCGGCCCGGCCCACTACGGCGTCAGCCCCTATGCTCACGGCACCGGCACGATCGGCGGCCTCTTCCCGGACGGTCCGCCGCTCCTGAAGGAGATGGAGCGCGTCGGCATGATCCTCGATGTGACGCACCTTTCCGATCAGTGCTTCGATGAGGCGCTGGAGGTTTACGGCGGCCCGGTCCTTGCAAGCCATCACAATTGTCGGGCGCTTGTGCCGGACCAGCGCCAGCTGACCGACGACCAGATCAAGCGATTGATCGGCCGCGGGGCCGTCATTGGCGCCGCGATGGACGACTGGATGCTCGTGCCCGGCTGGGTGCGCGGCAAGACCACGCCGCAGGAAACCGGCGTGTCGCTGGCCACGGTGGTGGACCATATCGACCGCGTTTGTCAGCTTGCAGGGAATGCGCGCCATGCAGCCATCGGCAGCGACCTCGACGGCGGCTTCGGCCGCGAGCAATCCCCGACCGATCTCGACACCATCGCCGATCTGCAAAAGCTGCCGGACCTGCTGCGCCAGCGCGGCTACGCGGACCACGCCGTCGCCGACATCCTGCATGGCAATTGGCTGCGTTTCTTCCACGACGCGTGGTCGCGCTGACCGCATTCGCGCCGGCGCCTGAATGCTGCGGCGCCGCAGGAATCAGGTTCCATCGCCGCAGCGGAAAGGGCCGGCGGCGAGTGGACGGGACTGAAAATGCAGCTAGAATTGTCGCAACGAGGAACCGCGCAGGGTTCCACCGCCGCGCAATGGGGCGCGACGCCCACGTCCAACGAAGCGGATGTTTCTTCCATTCTCCGTGGACTCGTCAGGCGGCGCCCGAACCGGATGGCCGGCTCGTGGTGCGGCGTTCCATTCTTTCCGCCGTGGCCGGTCACGGGCCGCGCCGGGTCTGGGATCGGGAAACATGCCAATTCGCGGCGATATAAGCCTGACCATCGTCCTCCTGTTCGTTCAGGCCGTCGGCAGTCTGATTCTGGTGGTCCTTTGCTGCGTGCTGTTCTTCCAGCGCCGCCGCTGGCGGCGGATCGTGCGCCGGCTGGCGGAATCGGAGGACCGCTTTCGCATCCTGTTTGAGCACGGCGGCGTCGGTAGGGCTCTCCTGTCCGCCGAAGGCCTCATTGTTCAGGCCAATCCCGCCCTGGAACAGATGCTCGGTTTCGCGCCTGGGCAGCTGGCGGGCCAGCGCCTCTCCGACTTTTCCCATCCCGACGATCGCCATGACGACACGCGGCGCATGCAGCAGCGGCCGGCGAACCCCGCCGACGACCAGCAGGAGCGCGAAAGACGCTATTTGCGTCGGGACGGCGGCGTCCTCTGGGCGCGGGTGGTGCGGGCGGCGGTCCGCGATGAGGCCGGCCGCGTGTGCTACCACGCCAGCGTTCTCATCGACGTCACCGAACGGCGGCGCGCCGAGGACGCGCTGCGGCAGGCCGAGACCGTACTGCGGGAGGAGCGTGATTTCATCGCGTTGGTGCTGCAAACGGCCGACGCCCTGGTTGTGGTGCTGGACCGCGACGGCGGCATTGTTCGTTTCAACGCCAAATGCGCCGCCGTCTCGGGTCGCACGGAGGAGGAAGTACGAGGGCGGCCGGTTTGGGAGTTGCTCCCGCAGCGCAAGGTGGAATCGGTCCGAGTAGGATTCGCCCAACTGGCGGAGGCGTCGGCGGCGACCGCCGCGGCGGCGCCGTCTCCTCTGGAGATCCCCTGGCGCACGCCCGACGGCGGAGAGCGGCTCATCGCCTGGCGGCCGTCGCTGGTGTTCGAACCGGACGGCCGCGTGCGCTACGTCATCGGCGTCGGCCTGGACGTCACCGACCAGCGGCGGTTGGAAGAGCAGGTGCGGCAGGCGCAGAAATTGGAGACATTAGCGACGCTTGTCGGCGGCATCGCCCACGATTTCAACAACCAGCTCACGGCGGTGATCGGCAACCTGAGTCTCGTGGTGGAGGACTTACGTGCGGCCGGGAAGGGCGACGTCCCAGCCGACTTGGCGCTCGGCCTGCTGGCCTGGACGGAATCGGCGGAGCAGGCGGCGCAGCGCTGCGCCGCGATGACAGCCCGGCTGCTGACCTTCAGCCGCGGCCGCGTCGGCTCCCGTCGGCCGCTGCGGCTGAACCAGCTGCTGCCGGAGGTAGTGCGGCTGCTGCGGCCGGAGCTGCCCGCCGCCATGCACCTGGAGGTGCAGGCCCCCGGGGACGTTTGGCCCATTGAAGGCGACTGGGCGCAGCTCAACCAGGTGCTTCACGCCCTGGCCGTCAACGCCCGCGACGCCATGCAAGACGACGGAACCCTGACGCTGACGCTCACGAACCTCGTTATCCGTCCCGAGGAAGCCGCCGCCGACCTGGAGGCGCGGCCGGGCCGATTCGTCGAGCTGGCCGTGCGGGACGACGGCTGCGGCATGACGCCGGAAGTGCGCGCCCGGCTGTTCGAGCCGTTTTTCACTACCAAACCGCCCGGCCGGGGCGTCGGCCTGGGTCTGTCCGAGGTCTACGGCGTCATCAAGGGACATCAGGGCTGGATCAAGGTGGACACGGCGCCGGGCCGCGGCTCGACGTTTCGACTGTATCTGCCGGTGACCGCGGCCCCTGTCACGGCCGCATCGGAGGCGCCATCAGCAAGCGGCGGAGAGAGCGTGCTGGTGGTGGACGACGAAGAGATGGTGCGCGAGCTGGCGCGACTGGTCTTGGAGCGGCGCGGCTATCAGGTGCTGACGGCGTCCGACGGCGAGGAAGCGCTGAATCAATTCAGCGCTCACAGCGGACAGATCGACCTTGTGCTGCTGGATTATTCCATGCCGGGTTTAACCGGATTGGACGTGTTCGAGGCGCTTCGCAAG
>DATKHW010000076.1:0-4449 GCA_035546275.1 Gemmataceae bacterium | reverse complement strand
CGCAGAACCGCGGTTCTGCGAACCGCGGCTAAACGACCCACTTGCCGCGGAAGAGAACGCGCCGCACCGGCAGGCCGGCGCCGAAGAGCAGCCGGTGCGGGTCGGCGTCGTCGCCCCGCAGCGGCACGACGATGAGGTCGGCGGATTTGCCCGGCGCCAGGCTGCCGGTTTCATCGGCCCAGCCGAGCGCTTCGGCCCCGGAAAGGGTGGCCATCCGCAGCAGCGTCGCGCCGGGGATGTCGGGATAAAGCCGATGGAGAAAGCGGATTTCAGCCAATACATCCAGGTCGGGATTGGACGCAAGGCTGTCGGTGCCAACGGCGACGCGGACGCCGCGGGCCAGGAATTCTCGAAACGGATGCGGCGGATGACCGAAGGCGGCGTGGGTGCGGGGGCAGTAGACGATTGTGCCGTGTGGAGGAATGGGCGTGTCTGGAGGCAGGTAATTGCCGTGGACGTAAAGGACGTTTTCCGCGCCGCGGGTCAGTTCGATGACGTGGGCCGGTCCCGACGCCAAGCCGCTAGGGTCCCAGACGCCGAGGTCCGCGAGGAAGGGAACGAAGGGGCCGCTGTGCCGTTCCAGCAATTCGAGCTCCGCCGCGGTTTCCGCTAGGTGAATGGCGGCCTGCCGAAACGTCGCCGTCGGCGCGGGCATGAAATCCGCGCGAAAGCTATACGGCGAGTGCGGGCTAATGCCGCGTCGGCAAGTCGATGTTTCGAGACGGATACCGGCCCATGCAGCCGTGACAGCCTGCTGAGCCCGCTCCCGAGTTAACCCCAGGAGTTCGCGGAAAACCACGGCCCGCACCGGCGCCTCGGCGAGTGCATCCCAGCTGCCGCCGTCGCCGGAAATGTCGCCGATCAGCGTCGTCCCAAATCGGATGCACTCCGCCAGTCCCGCCCGGACATCAGCCTGCACCTGCTCCGGCGTGCGGCGCCGCCGATGAGCGATTACTTGTCTCAACCAATCGGTGAAGTGCGGCGTCCGCGGCGCCAGACCGCGCATCCCCGACAGGTCCAGGTGCGTATGCGCATTGACCAGTCCCGGCAGCACGGCGACTTCGCCGAGGTCGAGGTCAGCGGATAGCCGACCGTGCGCTTCGACAGCAGTGATCTTGTCGCCGGCGACGGCGACGACGCCGCGCTCCAGCGGCGGGCCGTCCACGGGGAAGACCCAGCGGGCGGTTAGCGTCCATGTATGCGGCGGAAGGGAATTCATGTGCAATCGGTTCTTCGCAGTTGGCGCTCGGTCCTTGTGGTATCATACTCCCCATGAGCACGATCAATATCGCGCCCGGCGCCTTCGCCCTGCCGCCGGAACCGATGCGCCGCTTCACCGTGAACGAATACCACCGGATGATCCACGCCGGCATCCTCACGGAGGACGATCCCGTCGAGCTGCTCGAAGGGTGGATCGTAGCGAAAATGCCCCGCAACCCCGCACATGACACGGCCGTCGCCTTGGTTCAGGCGGCCCTGTCCGCGATCCTGCCGCCCCAATGGATTTGTCGCGGTCAATCGGCTGTCACCACCTCGGACAGCGAACCGGAACCGGACGTGGCCGTGGTCCGCGGCCCGATCCGGCGCTATGCAACCACTCACCCAGGCCCCGCCGACACGGGTATGGTCGTGGAAGTCGCCGACAGCTCTCTGGCGCGGGACCGCACCCTAAAAGCCCGGTTGTACGCCCGCGCTGCCGTGGCGGTTTACTGGATCGTCAACATCCCGGATCGTCAAATCGAAGTGTACATGGACCCGACGGGATCGGACGCCGCTGAACCGAGCTACCAACAGCGCCGCGACTTCGCCGCTGATGCCGCCGTGCCGCTGGTGCTCGAAGGCCGCACGATTGCCACGATTCCCGTGGCCGAATTACTGCCCTGAATCTATCCGCTCGAAGCCCCGCGCCGTGATCGTAAACACGCCGTACTGCTCCTCCACCGTCCCCGTCACGGTGTACGGCCCCATCGTCAGATACGGCACGGCCGGGCACTCGCCGGGGAACAGCGACGTCTCCGCCAGGCCGTACTCGTCCTCCAGCGAAATGAACTGCACCAAGCCGCCCTTGCGCGTCTGCGCCCGCCGGGCCGTGGCGACCACTCCCCGCAAGCGCACCAGCCGGCCGCGGTATTCCGGCAGCTGATTGCTGAGGATAAAGGGCGGTCCGGCGCGGGGCCGCGGCTTGCGGAACAGCGAAAACAGCGGCGGCCCCACCACGAAGCCCAGCAAGCTCCATTCGTCGCGCAGCCGCCGCAGGTCGTCGTAGTCCGGCGGCGACCAGTCGTCGGCGGGGCGGCACGGCAGCAGCTCCGGTCCCTTCGCCTTTATCCGGTCCTGTAAATCCGCTTCTAGGAACAGGGCCGGCCGCGGCCGGCCGGTGAAGTCGAGCGCCCCGCAGCGGACCAGCAGATCCAGCGCCTCCGGCCCCGGCCGGATGCGGCGGCGGAAGTCGGCCAGGTCTTGAAACGGACCGTTTTTGTCGCGTTCTTGCAGCAGCGTCGCCCGCAATTCCTCCGGCAGCCCGCCGATCGCGTCCAGGCCGACCCGCACGCCGCCGTCCTCCGGCCGAAACGGTCCCGCCGAGCGGTTGATGCACGGCAGCAAGATGCGAATGCCGGCCCGTTTCATGGCCTCGATGTAGACGCGGCGCGGATAGGCGCTCTGGTTGTTGTTGAGCGCCGCCGTCCAGAAGGGGACGGGATGGTGCGCCTTGAGCCACGCCGCCTGCCAGGCGATCAGGCCGTAGCTGACGGCGTGGCTCTTGCAGAAGGAATACTGATTGAACTTGGCCAGCTGCGCCCACACCTCCGTCAGCGGCTCGTCCGGAACGCCTTGCCGCCTGCACAGATCGAGAAACTCCGTCAGCAGCGTCTGCGCCTCTTCCGGTGTGCGGTGCTTGGTGACGCGGCGGCGGAAGCGGTCGGCGTCGGGGGCGGCCAGGCCGGTCAGACGCTGGATCACCTGCAAGGCGTCGTCCTCGTAGATCATGAGATTTTCCGTATCTCCAAGCAGCTCGGCCAGGCGCGGGTGCAGCGGCGCCGCCGGTTCCAGCCCGCGCCGCCGCCGGACGAAGCACGCCTTGGCGCCGATCAGCGCCGCCCCCGGCCGCACCAGCGCCAGCACCTGGGCTGTCTCCTCGACGCCGCCCGGCCGCGTCTGAATGAGCAGATGCCGCATGGCCGGCGATTCCAGCTGCGGGATGCCGACCGTGTCGCCGCGGTGCAGCAGGGCGAGGGTGGCCGGTTCGTGATCGAATGCAGTCGCTCTATCAGCCCGGAGTGCAAGCGACGGGTTTTGACGGAACCCGTCGCTTGCGCTCCGGGCTGGTGGTTTCGTCGCCCACGCTTTCGCCTCATCCACCGTCGCCAGCGACCGGTTGCCGAGCAGGTCGATCTTGACCAGGCCGACCGCCTCAACGGCGTCCTTTTCGAACTGCGTGACTACCACGCCTTTCGCCGCCCATTCCAGCGGCACATACTCCTCGATCGGTCCCGGCGTAACGACCACGCCGCCGGGGTGCAGCGACAGGTGATGCGGCCGGCCGAGCAGCCGCCGGGCGTCGGCGACCAACCGCGGCCATCGCTCCGCTTCCAGCGGAAACGTCTGCGGCGCCGCGCCTGCATTTCCGGCCAACAGCTCCTCGACGCTTTCCGACAGCGTCGTCATCAGCTCGCTGATTTGTTCGTTCGACAATCCGTGCAGCTTGCCGGCTTCGCGGAAAGCGGAGCGCGGCTGCAACAGCAGGTGCGTGCAGATGCGGGCGACGTGGGCGGCGCCGTAGCGCTGGAAAACGTAGTCGATCACCTCGTCGCGCACCTTCCAGTCGAAATCGAGGTCGATGTCCGGCAAATCGGTGCGGCCGGGATGCAGGAATCGCTCCAGCGGCAGGCGAAAGCGCAGCGGGTCCACGTCGGTGATTCCGAGCAGGTAGCAGACGAGCGAGTTGCCGGCCGAGCCGCGCAGCGCCATGGTGTGGCCGCAGCGGCGGACGTGCCGCGTGATGTCGCGCACCACGAGGAAATAGCCGGCCAGCCCCGCCGTCTCGATGAGGGCCAATTCCTCACGCAGCCGCTCGCGCGCCGCCAGATCGACGCCGAGGTCGCGCTGCCGCAAGCCGCGTTCGCACAGCCGGTGCAGGAAATGCATGGGATCGAGGCCGGCGCGCAGGCGCGGCTGCGGCAGCACCAAATCGCGAGGCAAAATGTCGGAGGAGCGCAATTGTTCCGCCAGCAGATCGCCGTTGTGCAGCGCCGCGGGCAGATCGCGGAAACGCCGATGAAACTCGGCCGGGCCGACGAGATGATGGGCCGGCGTCAGCGGCAGCTCGCGCGGCAGCTGGTCCAGCTGAATGCCGCGCCGCATCGCCGTGACGAGACGGAACGTGGCGTAATCCGCGGGGTCGGCGAAATGGGCGGCCGTGCTGGCGACGGGACGGAGGCCGAGACGCCG
>DATKHW010000075.1:0-7466 GCA_035546275.1 Gemmataceae bacterium | reverse complement strand
TGGCAGCCCGGTTCACCGGGCTTCCGCACATAGGCCCGCCGTTGACGGCGGGACGGGCTTGTGAGTCTCCGCTTTGCCGCCGGGGTTCATGTAATTAAGACACGGATCACGGCGCAACTTGAGGTATTGCCGGTCAGCGGCCGACGGTCCTCAAGAAAGTGCAGCGACTTTGCCGAAAGGAAGGATAATCGGGGTGCTTTGTCGGCCGGCGGTGGCGTCGGCGCTATCTTGCGCTTACAATGGCAAGACACGGCGCCGGCGGAGCCGGGGGGGAGTCCAGATCACCAATCGCGTCCCTGATGAAGGGTCCATCCATGCGACAAATGAAAGCCGGTTTGGGAGGCATTGCGGTCGTGCTTGCGGCATTGACCGTCTTGGCCCTGGCGCCGGGGCGCGACAGCGCCGCCGATCCTCCCAAGAAAGAGGAAGCGGCCCAGAAGAAATACCAGTTCGCCATGGACGGCAAACCCTGGTCGGAGGTCTTCAAGTGGTTGTCCACGGAGACCGGCAAGGAAGTGCTGTTCTCGGCCGGGCAGCCGACGGGCACCTTCTCGTTCACCGGGCCGGCCAACAAGCAGTACACGCTCGGCGAGGTGATCGACCTGATCAACGCCGGCCTTTTCTCCAACAGCCCCACCGCGCGATACGCCCTGATCAACGGCGACCACCAGTTCTACGTCGTGCCGGCGGACCAGAAGATTGACCCGGTGCTGGTGCCGCACATCGACAGCCTCGATGAGTTGAAGGATCGCGGCGACACCGAATTCATCCAGATGGAACTGCCGCTGACCTCGCTGAACGCCGAGGACCTGTCGCTGCGCATCGGACCGATCATGGGGCCGTTCCATGACGTTTCATCGCTGCCGGGCAATCAGCTTCACGTGATGGATACGGTCCGCAACCTGAAGCGCGTGGTGGCGACGCTAAACCGGATCGAGGTGTCGGAAACCAAGCAGAGCGAGACCTATTCGCACGAGTGCCATTTCGTCAAGGCGCGCGACGCGGAACGAACATTGAAGGTGCTCCTGGGCGAGCCGCAAGCCGTGACGCAGGCGACCCTGCCGGAGCGCGAACGCGAACGTGAAAACCGCGGCGCCCCGATGGGCGGCACGCCGATGGGCGTCGCCCCGATGGGCGGCGCCCCGATGGGCGGCGCCCCGATGGCCGCTGCGCCGGGAACGCCGCCTGGCAATCCGATGGCGACGCCGCCGGGGCCGATGGGTCAGCCGAATCCGATGGGTCCGATGAATCCGCAGACGCCGCCGACGCGGCCGTCGCGCATTCGCATGTTCTACGTCACCAGCGACGAACCATCGAACACCATCTACGTCACCGGGCCGCCGGAGGTCATCGCCAAGGCGAAGGACATCATCGAGAACCGGCTCGACAAACCGCGGGACACGGACCATCCGAAGCCGATCCTCCTCGGCCCGCCGTCGTTCGAGAACATTCCCTTGAAGAGCGGCAACGCCGACGCTTTCGCCAAGGAATTGCAGGCCATCTTCCCGGCTTCCTCCTCGCTGCGGATTTCGTCCAACGGCCCCAACTCAATCCGCGTCTTCGCCTGCCCCGAAGACATGGACAACATCAAGACGTACATCGGGCAGTATGACAAGGGCGCCCGCGCTGAGCAGGTTGAGGTCGGCAGCCTGGATTGCGTCAAGACGGCGACCACGCTGCAAAACATCCTCGGCGATCCCGCCAAGAACGGCGGCCCGTACATTGAGGCGATGCCTGACAACAACGCGGTCCTGGTCAACGGCAACGCCGAACAGGTGCAGCAGGTCAGGGACCTGATCAAGGTCATGAACGGCGAGGCCACCGCGAACGGCGGGAGTCCGGTCGGCGACGTGCCATTCAAACCAGGCTCCTACCGCGTCATCACCATGGACAAGGGGAGCGGGGCGGCCGTGGCCGAGGAACTGGCCCGGCTGCTGCGGCAGATGCGGCCCAACCCGGTGAAAGTCGCCACGCCCGGCGGGTTGGACGCGGAACCGCCGGCGGTCACGCCGCCGACCATGCCGCCCACGACGCCGAAGCCCATGCCCAAGCCCGGCCCCGAAGGCCGGAAGAACTCGCCGCAAAGCGACATCGTGCTGGTCGCCCAGAAGCCGGAGCCGGCGGCGCAGAAGCCCGAGCAGCCGGCCCCGCTAGTCGATCCGCAGGAGAAAAAGCCGGCGAAACCGGAGGAGAAGCCGGCCAACAATAATCTGCCGCCGGTGACGATCGCGGCGTTCGGCAACAAGATCATCATTTCTTCGGACGACCCGGCGGCGCTGGCGCTGGCCTTCCAGCTGTTCCGGCTGGTAACGAAGACGGAGGCCGGCGAAGGCGATTTCGAAGTCATCCAGCTGCACCGGGCCAACGCCGTGGAGGCCGCCCAGCTGCTCGAACAGGCTTTCAACGGTCCCAAGCAGACCGCGCCGACGCAGCAGCAGGGCCCGGGCGGCTTCGGGCGGTTGTTCGCCCAGTTCTCCCAGGGCAACACCCCGCCGCAGACCGCGGCTCAGACGGAGAACCCGATCCGCATCGTCGCCGACCCGGCCACCAACTCGCTCCTGGTGCGGGCCAAGCCGGTGGACATTCTGACCATCCGCTATCTGCTGGCCAAGGACATCGACGCCGGCGGTGAGGCCGCGGAGGGCGGCGGGCCGAAGACGCGGACCATTGGGCCGCTCAAGTTCGCCCGCGCCGACGACATCTACGATCTGCTGTCGAAGATTTACGCCGACCAGATGGACCAGAACCCACAGCTGTCGGACCTGAGCGGCCGCGGCGGGTTCGTCCGGGCGATCGCCGGCGCGCAGAACCGTAACGTGGACGCCAACGGCCAGCCCCGCGGCGTGACGCTCAAGATCGCCGTGGACGAGCAGACCAACAGCCTGCTGGTCAACTCCACGCAGACGCTCTACGACGAGATCAGCGCGGTGGTGACCAAGCTGGACACGGCCGCCAAGGACAACGCCAAGTCGTACAAGATCGTGCAGCTGCCCGGCGGCATCGACCCGACCGTGGCGACGAACCTCGTGGACGCCATTCAGGGCCGGTCCATCACCCCGACCACGGGCACAGGCGGCGGCAATGGCTTTAACCCCGGCGGCGGTTTCAATCCCGGCGGCGGCGCCGGCTTCTTCCCCGGCGGCGGAGGGGCATTCCCCGGCGGCGGCGCCGGCTTCCCCGGCGGCGGTGGGTTCGCCCCAGGAGGCGGCGGACGCGGCGGCGGGTTCCAGGGGGCGCCCGGTATGGGTGGCCCGGGTAGACGCGGAGGCGGGCGGCAGCCCGACCGCGAGCAACGAGGGCCGGATTTTTTTGAAGACCGGGTCATGGACGACCCTCAGCCGATCCTCTTCGATCCGCAGCTAGGCGCCTCGGCGGCGAACAACAACGACAAGAACAGCGGCAAGGGCGGTCCGGTTCAGGCCGTGGTTTATGAAGAACCGCAGGCAGCCCAACCGGCTCAACCGCCCCAGCCGCCGCCGGGAGGACCCGGAACCATCATCCAGGCGCCGCGCACGATCGTCACGGCCGTGGCGGTTCCCAACACGCCTTACGTCATCCTCAGCGGCCCCAACGCCCAGGACCTCGACATCATCGAAGCTGCCCTCATAAGGCTGCTGGCTGGCGTGAAGAGCAATTTGAAGATTGATCTCGTAAGGCTGGACCATGCCGACGCCACGGTCGTCGCCACCATACTCAACCAGATGTTCACCCGCGTGAACGTCAATCCGAACTCCAACAACCTGAACACCCAGGGCCGGGTCCAGCAGCAGACCCAGCAGGGCATCACCACCCAGGAGCAGCTTGCCTCGGTCGTGCTGATTCCGATCCCGCGGGTGAACTCCCTGCTGATCGCAGTGCCGGAAGCGCGCGAACAAGACATCCTCGGCTACATCAAGCAGCTGGACGTGGAGACCACCCAGGACGCCCGGCCCTTCCATCTCAAGAAGGCGTCGGCAGCCCGCGTCGCCAACATGCTGACCAGCTTTTACAACACGCGCTATTCGGAAGGCAACGAGACGGCCCAGCAGCACCAGGTTCGCATCACTTTCGACACCGAAACCAACGTCGTCTACGTCCAGGCGGCGCCGGCCGACATGCAAGAGATCGAGGCGCTGATCGCCCACCTCGACTCGGATGAGCCGGAATCGAAGATGATGCTGCGCATCAAGCCGCTGCATTACACGGCGGCCGACGACATCGCCACCATTGTGCAGCGGGCCATCAGCTACGGCGCCGCCCCCTACGTTTCGCCGACCACGGTCACGGGAACGACCGGCGGCGCGCCGGGCGCGACGGGCGGCTTCCCCGGCGGCGCCAACCCAGGTGGGGGCCCGGGCGGCGCTTTCCCCGGCGGCGCCAATGCAGGCGGCGCTTTCCCCGGCGGCGCCAATGCAGGCGGCCGCACAGGCGCCACAGGCGCCACGGGCGGCTTCCCCGGAACCATCACCCCCGGCGGCGCCACGACCGGCGCGGGCGCCGCGTCCGGCGCGGGCAATACGGCCCTGCCGTCGGCGACCGGCGTGATCAAGAGCAGCTCGCTCATGTTCGTCGATCCCCGAACGGGCAAGGTGATTCAGTCCGGTCTGCTCGAAGACGTTTACCTCATTCCGGAGGAGAACACCAACAGCCTGCTGGTCCTGGCCCCCGAGAAGGCCTGGGACCTGCTGAACGCCCTGATCGATTCGCTGGACGTGCAGCCGGCCGCCCAATACGTGGTCAAGGTCGTCACGCTCAAGAAGACCGACGCCACGACCATCGCCAACATGATGGAGCAGCTGTTCCTCGGTACGGGCGGCGCGGCCCCACGGGCCACGGCCCCGGCCACGACCACCGGCGGCGGCGGTGGGGCGGCCACGCCGACAGGCGGCGGAGCGCCGGGAGGGACCACCGGCGGGTCGTTGACGTCCGGCTCCGGCCGGCCGATTCAGCTGGACATCGGCGGCCCTTCTGGGGGCGTGCAGCTGACCGATCTGCGCATCACCGTGGACGCCAGCACCAATAGCCTCATCATCGCCGGCGGCCCCAGCGACGTGGACATCATCAGCGCGGTCATCGCCAAGCTGGAGACCTCGCCCCAGAGCGCCGATTTGCAGAAACGGCGAACCGAGGTCTATCACCTCCGCAATTCCACCGCCGCCGACCTGGCCAACGCCGTCAATAACTTCCTCCTCAGCGTCCTCAACGTCAAGCGGGCCGACGGCTTTATCTCGCCCTACCAGGACCTGGAGCAGGAAGTCGTGATCGTGCCGGAGCCGATCACCAACAAGCTGCTCATCAGCGCCACGCCGCAGATGTACGACACGGTCATGGCCGTCATCGCCTCGCTGGACGCCGACACGCCGCAGGTCATGATCCAGGTCATGATCGCCGAGGTGGACCTAAGCGGCGACGAGGAATTCGGCGTGGAACTCGGTCTGCAAAGTCCGGTGCTGTTCAATCGCAGCATCATCCCGTTCGGGCCGGACATCGGCGCGGGCACCATCAGCTACACCAACGCCACGGGCGGCCTGGTGGCGCCGGGCGTCTCGGTCGCCAGCACGGTCAACCCGGCGGGCCAACCCGGTTTCAACTTCATCAACACGGCCTTGCCTCTGGGCAACAACGTGGCCGTGACGCCCCAGGTGATCGGCACGCAGGGCATAACCGACCTGGGCGTCGGCCGCACCTCGCCGACCAGCGGCATCGGCGGGTTCGTCTTCTCCGCCCAGAGCGACGTGTTCAACCTGCTGGTGCGTGCCCTGAAGTCGCAGGGACGCATCGACATCCTGAGCCGGCCGCAAGTGATGACGCTGGATCAGCAGTCGGCCAGCGTGCTGGTCGGCCAGAGCGTGCCGTACATCACCAGCACCAACGTGACGGCGACCGGCCTGCTGACCAACGGCGTCAGCTACCGCAACGTCGGCGTTGAATTGCAAGTGACGCCGCGGATCGGGCCGGACGGCCGGGTGCTGATGCGCGTGGAGCCGTCCGTGTCGTCGGTGGCGAACACGTCGATTTCGCTGGGCAACGGCGTAACGGCCTCGGCGTTCAACGTCCAGGACGTGACGACGACGATTTCGGCCCTGGACGGCGAGACGGTGGCCCTGGGCGGCATGATTTCGCGGAGCGAGATCAAGAACGAGAACAAGGTGCCGTGGCTGGGCGATCTGCCTTACCTCGGGACGCTGTTCCGCTACCGCACGGAGGTCAAGGCCAAGACGGAGCTGTTTGTCATCCTGACGCCGCACGTCGTGCGGAACCGAATGGAGGCCGACCGCATCCTGGCCGAGGAATCGGCGCGGATGGACTGGATGCTGGACAATGTGGTGCGCGGCCAGGGTCTGTCGGGCATGGAGCCGGTGCTGCATCCGAAGGAATTCATTCCGCCGATCCTGCCGGGCGATGGGGACGGCTGTGGGCCGGCGCCGATCGCGCCGCCGGCGTCGATGGAAGGCTCGATGCCGCTGCCGCCGGCCCCGGAGACGCTGCCTCCGCCGCGTACCGCCCCGCCGACGGTTCCGCCGCCGGTTCCTGGACCGGAAACCGCGGCGCCGCCTGCACCGGCGGCGCCGGTTGCGCCGGCCGCCCTGGTGCGGCAGGCGATGAACGCTTATGGCGCCCCCGCTGCTCCGGCCGCGCCCGCGCCGCAGACGACCACCATAATTCCGACGCCGGCGACGGCGGTCCCGCCGCCGCTGCCGGTGAACATCCCCGCGGCGCCGTCCAACCCGGCCGCGGCGACGGACTCGAAAATGGACCAGACCACGTGGCAATTCATGCCAAAACATTGGTGAGCAAGCGCGTTGAATCGCAGGGTAGGTCGAGCGCCAGCGACACCCACCCTGCGGCCGATGCGGAAACGGATGGAGCGCTAAATGAACAGGATGTTCGCCGGGCGTCGCACGATCTTGGTCGCGCCGCTGCTGGTCTTGCTGGGCGGCTGCGTGGGCATGGACGTCAATCCGCTGTGCGGCGACGGACCGCCGGCGCCGGGGACGCCGTGCCAGGTCACGGCCATCTGGGACCACACCGTTCACTTCACCGCTGACCCGGTCCACGGCGGCACGCAGAACCCGGCCCTTGGCGGCCGCGTCTACCTGTTCGGGCCGGAAATCAAGTATCCGATGACGGGCGACGGTTCCATGACGGTGCTGGTGTACGACGGATCGGTCCGCCCCGGCCCCAACGTGGCGCCGCTGCAGATCTGGCAATTCGATCCGGCGACGCTGCACCGGCTGCTGAAGCACGATTGGCTCGGCTGGGGCTACACGCTGCCGCTGGTTTGGCCGGACCTGCCGCACGACCTGCAGAGCGTGCGCATCAAAGTGTGCTACCAGCCGGCCAAGGGGACGCCGCTCTATACGGAAGGCGACCCGATGGCGATCGAGTTCCCCGGCAGCGAAGCGGACGGCCGAGTGTACTCGACTTCGGCAAAACCGCACGGGAACTGATAACGATAGGGCGACGTCCGAGCCGCGCACGAAGCG
>DATKHW010000074.1:0-12369 GCA_035546275.1 Gemmataceae bacterium | reverse complement strand
CCCCCCCCCGCCGCTCGCTTTCCCTCGGCTCACGCGCTGCGGGCCAATTTGGCTTTGACGGGCACCGTCAGATTGGTCTGGTGAATCCAGCGGCCGGCGTCGGGGGCGCCGTGCCAGCGCTGCAGCGAGATGGAGCGTACGTGCTCGCGCTCCTCGTCGTCGAGCACCTCGAAGTACGCTTGACCAAACTGGGCGCGGACCTGCGTGGACGATCGGCCGAGGTACAGCAGCCGGTCGGTGCGGTCGTCGAAGACAGCCACCGCCCGCCAGCCCTGCGGTTTGGCCTCCGTGTGGTAGAACATGCCGGACCCTCCTTGGTCGGGGATGGATAGGCGCCCTGCCGGCGGGGGACGCAGCTGCGGCAGGGGACGAGATAGAATGCTCCAACGGGGAAAAAAAGTCAAGTTGGGTTCGACGCTGTTTTCGCGGTTTGTTGCAAGCAACCAGCCCGACGCACCAGCGAGGTTGGAAACCGCATCCCTTGCTGGCACGGCGGGCTGGCTGGTAAGTGCTACCAGGCGCGCCGGCTCGGCTCAGTAGTTGCCGCGTCCGCCGCCCCCGCCGTAACCGCCGCCGCCCCCCCGGCCGCCGCCGTAGCCGCCGCCGCCGCCCCCCCGGCCGCCGCCGTAGCCGCCGCGACCTCCGCCTCCGCCGCCCCCCCCGCCGCCGCCGCCGCCGCCGCGGTCCTCACGCGGCCGCGCCTCATTGACCGTCAGCGGCCGGCCACGGAACGGCTGGCCGTTCAGGGCGTCGATGGCCTTCTGGGCCTCGGCGTCGTTGTTCATCTCGACGAAGCCGAAGCCGCGTGAACGGCCCGTTTCGCGATCGGTAATCACCTGCGCTCTCGCCACCTGCCCATGCTCCTGGAAGAGCGCCAGCAGGTCGTCGGCCGTGGCGTCCCACGTCAGGTTGCCGACGTAAATGTTCTTCGCCATCGCAGAACCTTTCCGTGCCCTCCCCCTCACCCCTACCCCTCTCCCCCACGATGGGGGAGAGGGGTAGGGGTGAGGGGGCGATTTGCCGCCGGGGGATGAAAACGACGCGGGCGCCGCCGCACGGCGGCACGACCCGCGCCCCCAACGGGGCACACATCAAAAAAAGCCGTTTTCGTTAGCGTCCGACCCCGGCCGCGGCCAGGGCGTCTTGCGTTGTCGGGGCCGTTCGGGCGTCCGGCGTTCGGCGTCCCGCGGCCGTGGGCGATGGGTTGACGGTGGGCCAGGACAAAGCCGGCCATGGCCCGGCGGAACGGCCGCCGAATGCACGGCGAGCCGTCGGCCGGGCGCTGCCCGCCTTCCTTCTCTGGCTCTTTCGGAAGGGATAACTCACGCGAGAGAGTGCAACGCCATCGAAATGCGGAGGAGGAAGGGTTGTTGCTGCGACGGGACTGGAGACTCTCCTTGGGTCGATCCTGTCCGCCCCTTTCCGCCTTTTCGGCCCGAACACCGAGCGGCGATCCGGGGGCGAAGCCCACGAGCAAGGTTGCACCTTGCCACAGTAACCCCGATTTATAGCAACATCCCCATCCGCTGTAAAGCCGTTTTTCGCCGTCGCGGCGGAAACGGCGATCGGTCGCCTCCGAGGAATCCGTATGGGAGCGCAACTCAAGGCGCTGCTGGCCGGCAAGCGCGTGCTGCGCGTCTTCGCTTTGGGCCATTTGTTCTCTCCGAAATTGGTAGAAATGATCGGGTGGCGCGGCGGTTTCGACGCCGTCTGGTTCGACCAGGAACACGCCGGCTTGTCGATGGCCCAGATCGAGGAGGGGTCGCGGGCGGCGCGAAGCGTCGGCCTGGACTGCTTCGTCCGCCTCAACGCGACGGATTATGCGACGGTGATGCGCGCTCTGGAGGCCGGGGCTGGCGGCGTCATGGCGTCGATGGTGAAAAGCGCCGGGCAGGCGGAAGAGATAATGTCGTGGGCCAAGTTCCATCCGCGCGGCGGCCGCGGCGTCAACGGCACGGGAGCGGACGGCCGTTATGGAGCGACGCCGGGCGCCGAATACTTCCGCCGGGCCAACGCGGAGACCGTCGTCGCCGTGCAGATTGAGCACCGCGATGCGGTGGAGGACGTGGAGCGCATCGCCGCTGTGCCGGACCTGGATTTTCTCTTTATCGGACCGGCAGACCTGAGCCAGTCGATGGGGATTCCGGGCGAATGGGAGCATCCACGCATGTGGGCGGCGGTGGAGCGGACGGCGCGGGCGGCGGCGGCGAACGGCGTCGCCTGGGCCATCCTGCCGCGCGATGCGGCCCACGCCCGGCGTTGCGTCGATCTCGGATGCCGAATATTGTCGATTGGGATGGACGCCTGGGCGTTCCAGAAAGGAATCGCCGCCGTCCAGCAGGACTTTGCGGAGTTCTTTGGCGCGCCGCCCGCCTAGCTCCCGCAAGCCTCAGCTGCCCGCTCCGGCCGGCGTCTGGTTTTGCGGCGAGGCGGCATCCACAGCGGTCGGCGGGCTGAAAATCAGCAGCGCCGCCAGCACGGCCGTCAGCACCGCGATCAACCCCCATTTCACCATCGCCACGCGGCGCTGGAAGCGTCGCTCCGCCGATGGGTCTTTGATCAACCCGTACAGGAACGCCACGCGCCGCGCGATGCTGCCGTGCTGCCAGGCTTGCAGGAACCCCGGGCGATTGCGGCTGATGCCGTTGACCTGGGCCACCTTTTCCAGGGCGTAGATGAACGTCCGCACGCCGGTCGGGCACAGGATGGCGCCGCGCGGCGTCCCCCTCACCCTACCCTCTCCCCCATCGTGGAGGAGAGGGTAGGGTGAGGGGGCTACGCTTTCCTCGTGACCGATGCAATCGGGCCGGCCGCACGACACCGCCCGGCAGCCGTAGACGTCGGCCTGCCGCTCGCACCGCCGCGACAGGAAGCCGAAAACCACGAAGATGTAGACGAGCAGTCCCGCCGCGGCCGGCAGCATCCAGGCGTCCGTCGTCGGCAGGCCGTTCAGCACGGCCGCCAGCGCTGGGTTGCTGCTGTGAAGAGCGGGCGGCAAAAACGGCAGCAGGGCCAAGCAGCCGTAACCCAGGGCCGCCATGCTCAGCATGAGAAACGCCAGGTAAAACAGCATATGCTGGTGCTTGACGTGGCCGACCTCGTGGCCGAACACTGCTTCCACCTCGTCGCCGTTGAATTCTTCTAAAAAACGATCCGTGAAGATGACATAACGCGGCCAGGGCAGTACGCCGATCACCATGGCGTTGGCCATGCCGCCGCGGGTGTTCCAAAGCAAAATGTCGCTGCATCGGAACCGCAGTCGGCGGGAGGCGGCCAGGAGGCGGTCGCGCGTCGGTCCGGCCGGCAGCGGTTTCAGCCCCAGCGCTAGCCGCACCATCCACGGCAGCGTCAGCAGCACCGCGAACACGCCCGCCACGCCCAAGGCGCTGAGCGCCCAGGCCCATTCATTCTGAACCGCGTCCGGCACTTGCAGCGTGATTTCCTGCTGCACGATCAGCAGCAGCACCGGCAGGAAAACCAGCGCCAGCTTCTGCCGGCCCTGGAAGGCGACGTAGGACCATCGGCCGCCGAAATCCTTGGCCGGATCGAGAGCGGCCGCCGCCGGCGTGCCGCCATCCAGCAGCGCCTGCGCCAGGGGGTCGGTTTCGATGAGCCGGTTGGCGGCGACATAGAGGGCGCGATCCGCGTCGTAGGCGAAAACCCACGACAGGACAAGGCTCACGAAGAACGGCGCGAGCGTCAGCACCTTGACGCCGGGAATCGGGGCACGCCCGGCCCCGTCCCAGCTCCACATTCGGCCGGCCGCCCACGCCCAGCTGAGGGCGTACACCGATAAACCGAACACAGCCAGCAGGAGGAACTGCCGCCACACGCGGCGCCGCTCGTACCAGGCCGCCACTCGATCCCGGCGAATTGGATCGCGGTCCAGGCGCCGGCGGACGCGCCAGGCGCACCAGAGCGATTCCGCCGCCAAGAGGGCGACGCCGAGCCAGGTCAGCACGGCGCTCCAAAGGGGCGACGTAACGAAGCTCGGTGCATCCTTCCAGCTGGGCAGGCAGACGATCGTAAGGAAGATCATCAGAACAAAGGGCATGGCGGCGTCGCCTCGGAATCGGTGGGAATTTGGGCTGCTCCATTCTAACGGGATTCACGCGAAGGGCAAACGAAGTCCGGCCGTAGAATGAAGAAAAGGAGGTTCGGCCATGGCAAACCGCCAAAAGCGCGTGCCGGAAAACATTCCGGGCGATTTCTTCGTGGACTCGACGTGCATCGACTGCGACGCTTGCCGTCAGATCGCGCCGGCCGTTTTCGGCGAGGCCGCCGACACGTCCTTCGTCAAGGCGCAGCCGGTTTCCGGCGCCAACCGACGCCAAGCGATGCGGGCGCTGCTGTCCTGTCCGACGGGTTCCATCGGCTGCCTCGGCGACGACGACGTGAAAGCGGTGATGCAGGATTTCCCCCTGCTCGTCGAGGAGGCGGTGTATTACTGCGGCTGCAACTCGCCGAAGTCATACGGCGGCAACAGCTACTTCATTCAGCGCCCGGACGGCAACTGGATGATCGATTCGCCGAAATTCGTCGCGCCGCTGGTACGGCAGCTGGAGGCGCTGGGCGGCGTCGCTCACATCTTCCTGACGCACCGAGACGACGTGGCCGACGCCGAGCTCTACGCCAGGCATTTTCACAGCCGGCGCATCATTCATCGCGACGAGCTGTCGTCGCAGCCCGGAGCGGAAGTGGTCCTAGAAGGTCCGGGTCCGTGGCAGCTGGCCCCCGGCTTCCTCGCCGTCCCAACGCCGGGGCACACCAGGGGCCATTGCGTCCTTCTCTTTCAGGACCGTTTTCTCTTCACCGGCGATCATCTGGATTGGGATCGGGACGCGCGGCAGCTGTCTGCTTCCGAGGATTACTGCTGGTACTCATGGCCGCAGCAGGCCGAGTCGATGCGGCGGCTGGCGGATTACCGTTTCGAGTGGGTGCTGCCCGGCCACGGTCAGAAGGTGCATCTGCCGGCGAATGAAATGCGAGCGCAGGTCCTGCGGCTGGCTGATGCGATGAGCGATGGATAACGCCGAGGACCGGAAAGAACACAGGCGCTCGCCGTTATCACGCATTATCCTCCAGCGCACGTGATTATGCGATCAGCTCCTTCACCACCGTTCCATACACATCCGTCAGCCGGAAGTCGCGGCCGGCGTAACGGTACGTCAGCTTCTCATGGTCGAAGCCCAAAAGGCGCAGGATCGTCGCGTGCAGGTCGTGGACGTGAACCGGCTTGTCCACCGCGCCGAAGCCGAAGTCGTCGGTGGCGCCGTACACCTGGCCGCCTTTGACGCCGCCGCCGGCCATCCACATCGTGAATCCGTAATGGTTGTGATCGCGGCCGTTCACCTTGCCGGCGTTGTTGCCCGGCGACGGCAGTTCCACCGTCGGCGTGCGGCCGAACTCGCCGCCCCAGATCACCAGCGTCTCGTCCAGCAGGCCGCGCTGCTTCAAGTCCTTCAACAAGGCCGCGATGGGCCGGGCGCACTCCCCGGCCAGCTGGCGGTGGCGCGACTCCAGGTCGTCGTGGCTGTCCCACGGCTGACCCTCGCCGTGCCAGACCTGCACGAAACGCACGCCGCGCTCGATCAGCCGCCGGGCGATCAAAATCTGCCGCGCCTGCACGCCGGGGCCATACATGTCGCGGATCGACTGCGGCTCGCGGTTCACGTCGAAGGCGTCGCTCGCCTCCATCTGCATCCGATAGGCCAGCTCGAACGACTGGATGCGCGCCTCCAGCGCCGCGTCGCCGTCCCGGCGGCGCTCATGCCGTTCGTTCAGCGTCCGCAAGAGGTCCAGCTGCCGCCGCTGTTCCGGCTGCGTCGTCCAGTTGTCGCGCACGTTTTCGATGAGTTTGTCGATCTGTGTATTCTTCGTATCAATATAGGTGCCCTGGTAGGCGCCGGGCAGGAAGGCGGCCTGCCAGTTCTGCGTTTCCTGGATCGGGTAGCCGCCGGGGCACATGGCGATGAAACCGGGCAGGTTCTGGTTGTCGCTGCCCAGGCCATAGGTCACCCATGAACCCATCGACGGCCGGATCAGCCGGGCCTCGCCGCAGTTCATCAGCAACAGCGACGGCTCGTGGTTCGGCACGTCGGCGTGCATGGAACGGATCACCGCCATGTCGTCGATGCACTCGCCGAGCGGCGCGAAGATTTCGCTGATTTCGATGCCGCTTTGTCCGTATTTCTGGAACGTAAACGGCGAGGGGAAGGCGGCGCCGGTCTTGCGCTCGGTGCGGGGGTTCTCGCGCGGCAGCGGCTTGCCGGCGAACTTTTCCAGCATCGGCTTGGGATCGAACGTATCCACGTGCGACGGGCCGCCGTTCATGAACAGGTGGATGACGCGCCTGGCCTTGGCCGGCAGCGGCGCCGCCTTGGGGGCCAGCGGCGAGACGGCGGCGTCGGCCGCCGACAGCTGACTCTGTGATGCGATCAGACCGGCCAGGCCCAGCGAGGCCATGCCCATGCCGGAGCGGCACAGGAAGTCGCGGCGCGACGGCGGAGCATTCATGATGTTCCCTTTCGATCAATCCACAAACGCGAACTCGTTCGCCTCGAGCAGCACCTGGGCGTACTGCTCCCAGGGCGTCAGCCGATCGGTCGAAGCGCCCGCTTCTTTCAGGAAACGCAAACCAAGCGCGATTTCCTCCGGTTCCGCCGGTCGGCCGTAGGCGATCCGAACCATGCGGTCGATCCGGGCGTCGTCCTTCAGCGCCGCCACGTCTGGCCGGGCCGCGAATGCCTTGGCCTGCTCCACCACGAAGGCGTTGTTCATCAAGAATAACGCCTGCGGCGGCGTGGTCGTGGCGTGGCGCATTCCCACCGTCGCATCGGGGCTGGCGAAGTCGAACGTCCGCAGCACGCCGGGCAGGTTCTGGCGGTCGATGAAGCCGTAGACCGTGCGGCGATGCGAGAAAGGCGGCCGTGGGTTCGTCATGTCGTCGCCCTTGCCGCCGGCCCGCGGATCGAGGTCGCCGGCCGCGAATAGCAGCGAGTCGCGCAGCGGTTCGTATTCCAGCCGCAATCGGTTCATATGGCTCAGCAGTCGATTCTCCGGGTCCTTGGCGGCCTGATCGGGATCAGCGAGGCTTTCCTGCTGGTACGTGTTCGACAGCAGCAACAGGCGATGCATCTTCTTGATCGACCAGCCCCCTTCCATGAATGTCGCCGCGAGCCAGTCGAGCAGCTCCGGATGCGTCGGCGGTTCGCCGCGGGCGCCGAAGTCGCTCGGCGTGCGGACGATTCCCTCGCCGAAATGATGCTGCCAAATGCGATTGACCATGACGCGGGCCGTCAAGGGGTTGTCCTTGCTGGCGATGGCGCGGGCTAGCTCCAGTCGGCCGCTGCCGTCCTTGAACGGCTCGCGCTCGGCAGGGGACAGCACTTCGACGAACTGCCGCGGCACTTCGGGACCGACGTTATCCGGCTTACCGCGCAGGAAGACGTGCGGCGTCACTGGATTGGGCAGATCCTCCAGCGCCATCGCCCGCACCGGGCCGCCGGAACCCTCCGCCTCCCACTTCGTCACCTCGTTTTCCAGCTTGCGCAGGTCGTCGCGGAACTTGCGGTTGCGGGCCGCCAGTTCCGCCTTGTTCTTCTCCTTGAAATCCGCGACCGCATCCTGCCGCTTCTTCAGCTCGGCGTTGAAGGCGGCCGCTTGGCTGGGATCGTCCGACGGCCCGATCGCCGGCAGGTCCTTCGGCTCCGTGGAGCTGGCGAAGACGCCATAAAGAGAGTAATAATCTCGCGTCGGTATCGGATCGAATTTGTGGTCGTGGCAGCGGGCGCAGCCGACCGTCAGCGCCTGGAAGCCGCGCATGGTCACGTCGATGCGGTCGTCGATGATGTCCGGCTGGTTGTTGAGGAACCGCCGGCCGAGCGTCAGATAGCCGAGCGCCGCCAACGGCCGCTTGTCGTCGCCGAGCGGCAATCGGTCCGCCGCCAGCTGCTGCACGATGAACTGATCGTAAGGCAGGTCGTCGTTGAACGCGCGAATGGCGTAATCGCGATACGTATAGGAATACGGATAGCGCCGTTCTTCGGTGAACACGTATCCCTTGGTGTCGGAATAGCGGGCGATATCGAGCCAGTGGCGGCCCCAGCGCTCCCCATAGTGCGGCGACGCCAGCAAGCGATCCACCAGCTTCTCATAGGCGTCGGGCGACGGGTCGCTGACCAACGCCTCGACTTCCTCCGGCGTCGGCGGCAGACCGATGAGGTCGAGCGAAACACGGCGGATCAGCGTCCGCCGGTCGGCCGGCCGTGACGGCGCCAGGCCCTTTTCCTCCAGCTGGGCCAGGACGAAGGCGTCGATGGGATTCTTCACCCAGGCCGTGTTCTTCACCGTCGGCAGCGCCGGCTTGTGGACCGGCTGGAACGACCAGTGGCGCTTCCGCGCGTCGTCCACGGAAGTTCCCTTCACAGCCACGGCGGCGCCGTCCGGCCACGGCGCGCCCATCTTCACCCAGGTCGTCAGCGCTTCGACGGCTTCCGGGGCCAGCTGCGGCCGCGGCGGCGGCGGCATCTTGTGTTCGCCGTCCTGGCGAACCGCATGAACCAGTTTGCTCTTGTCCGGATCGCCCGCCACGATCACCGGACCGACGTCGGCGCCCTTCATCAGGGCGGCCTTTGAATCGAGCCGCAGTCCGCCGCGCTGCTTCTCGGGACCGTGGCAGGCGACGCAATGCTCGGCCAATACGGGGCGGACGCTTTTCTCGAAGAACTCGGCGCCGTGGGAATCGGGAACGTCGGCAGCCAGGCCGGACGACAGCAAACAAAGAACCATCCCGACGCTGGCGGGAAAAGCGGCGAGCCTCATGATGCGTCGCTCCGTAGGCGGAGGCAAGGCGGGAAATCAGGCGGGCGGGCGACGGGCGGCAATGGTATTATCACGGATGGAGGCGGAAGAGGAAAGGATTTCTTTCCAGATGGCCTATCGGCCGCTGTCCGCTGTGGGGGGCGGTGCCGCGACAGCAGACAAACCCCGCGGCGGGCTGCGTGTTCCGCCTCTCATAGGGCTTTAATCCCATCGTGGTAGGATACCCCCACGAGGGTCGCGGGATGTGAAATACGCAGCACCCCTTTTCACGCCCGCGGCCCTCGCCTCCGCCCTTCTCTTCTGACGCTGGAAATGCAGGGCGGCGACGGAGATGCGGCGATGCGCGTTTTGCTGATCGAAGACCATCGCCCGTTGGCCCGCGCGTTGCGTCAAGGCCTGGAAGAGGAGGGTTTCGCCGTCGATGTGGCATACGACGGCGAGGAGGGCGATTTCAAGGCCCGCGCCGCCGAATATGACGCCGTCATCCTCGATCTCATGCTGCCCAAGATCGACGGTCTGACGCTGCTGCAAAACTGGCGGCGCGACGGACTTGGGATGCACGTGTTGGTTCTCACGGCCCGCGGCGCCATTGACGACAAGGTGCGCGGTCTCAATCTCGGCGCCGACGACTACCTGACCAAGCCGTTCGAGTTGGAGGAGCTGCTTGCCCGCCTCCGCGCCCTGATCCGGCGCGGCCACCAGGCCAAGGACCCGGTCTTGCGGGTCCACGACCTCGAAATCGACACGGCCGCCCGCACCGTGCGCCGCGACGGCCAGATGATCCATTTGACGCCGCGCGAGTTCGCGCTCTTGCAATTCCTGGCGTTCCATCGCGGCAAGGTCGTGACGCGCACGATGGTGTGGGAGCATCTTTACGACGAAGAAGACGAAAATACGTCGAACGTGGTGGATGTGTACATTCGTTACCTGCGGAACAAAATCGACAAGGGCTTCGCGACGCCGTTGATCATGACCCGCTGGGGCGAAGGCTACATGCTGCGGGGTGACGAGTGAGAATTCGCTCTATTCGCCTGTCGCTGACGGTGTATTTCCTCGCGCTCCTAGCGGTGGCGCTGGGGGTCGCATCCATTATCGTCTATCAAACCGCGCAGCAGACGTTGGAAGACAAGAAAAAGGCGGACGCCCAACTCATTGAAAACCATCTCAACGAGAACAGCGCCGCCGTTCGGGAAGCCCTCGACAAGCAGCTGCAGGAACAGGCGCAAGCGTTGGCCGGCGTGGCGATGGTGCAGTTTTTGCACCACCGTGAATTGAATGTCCTTGGCGTCTTGGCCGCAGCCACGGCGCCCAACGCTTACGCGGTTATACCCAGCTGGGCTGGGCAGGGCACGCACGGACCGTATTTCTTCGAGCTGAACCGCAAACATGTAAGCGAGATCACCTTCGATCAAAGCCATCTCTTTGAAACCGTGTCTCAATCGGACATCCAGTTTCAGATCGACAGCGCCTGGGGCGCCTCGTACCGATCGTTGTCGCTGGGCGACCGCAGCTTCGCGCTCGATCCGCGAGTTTTCATGATGGAGCCGGAGGGCTCCTGGAGATTCACCGACGACTATCTGGACGGTCCCGCACGCCGTGTTACGTTCAAGACCTCGGTCCCAATCGCGCCGGCCGCGAGTCCGGGCAGGGGGGACCTGAATCGTCCGGACCGTTTTCGCCGTCCGCCCGTGCCTTCGCGCGAGTTTCAGAATCGCACGGCCGTTTTCATCCAGTGCGTGGCGCCCGCCGACAAGCGCGAGGCTGCTTTGGCCGCCCTTGCGGAGCGCCGCGACCACGACCTGGCCGCCCTTGCCGTCAAGACCGACGCCTCGCTGGCTAATTTGCGCAGCCGCCTGCTTCTGACTTGGGCTGCCCTATTCCTCGTCGCGGGTGTGGGCTGCTACTTGCTGGTTCGGTTAGGGCTGGCGCCGCTGCACCGGCTGTCCGAGGCGGTCCGCCGCGTCTCGACGAAGGATTTCCGCCTGCAGGTGGACCAGCGCCGCATACCCAACGAACTGAACCCGATCGTTCGCCGGATGTCCGAGACCTTGCAGATGCTCAAACGGACCTTTGAGCGCGAGAAGCAGGCCACGGCTGACATCTCGCACGAATTGCGGACGCCGCTTGCCGCCATGCTGACGACCACGGAAATCGCCTTGCGCAAGCCGCGGACCGCCGACGAATACCGCGAGCTGCTGGCGGATTGCCGGAACAGCGCGCAGCACATGGCCCAAGCGGTGGAGCGGCTGCTGGCCCTGGCCCGGCTGGACGCCGGCGTGGATCGGTTGCGGCCGCAGGAATTCGATGCGGCCGAGTTGGCCGAGCAATGCGGCGCCCTGGTCCGGCCGTTGGCGGAAGCTCGCGGCCTGACGCTGACCGTCCACCGCACCGGCCCCGCTCCGGTCATGGCCGACCCCGATAAGCTGCGGGAAATCCTGACGAACCTTCTGCACAACGCCGTCGAGTACAACCGATCCAACGGCGCCATCGACGTGAGCGTTTCGCGAGAGAACGGCCAGCTGGAAGTGAGCATCGAGGACACCGGCGTCGGCATCGGCCCGGAGGCGAAGTCGCACCTCTTCGAGCGCTTTTACCGGGCCGACCCGTCACGGGCCGGCGACGGCCTGCACGCCGGACTGGGATTGGCCATCGTCAAGGGCTACGTCGATTTGATGGGCGGCGACATCGCCGTCGAAAGTACGGAAGGGCAAGGCAGCACGTTCCGCATCCGCTTGCCGGCGCACTAAACGGCGCTGTGGATTTCTCCTAATCGGACTCGCAGGAGTCGCACATGACCGCGGCAGTTGCTCCCCGTTCGCCGAGCCAGAGCCGCAGCCGGACCGTCCGGTCGGCGGCGCTTTGGCGGCAAGATCCGGAGGTGCGGCTCATGCTGCGCGTGCGCGACGGCGACGAGCCGGCTTTCGACGAGCTGGAACGGATCTACCGAACGCGCGTGTTCGGTTGGTTCTGCCGACGGCTCGGCGACCGCAGCGAGGCCGAGGACCTGACGCAGGAGGTTTTCCTCCGTCTTTACCGCGCCCGCCGCGCTTATCAGCCGCGCGCCCGCTTCGCCACCTGGGTGTTTCACATCACGCAAAACGTGGCGCGCAATGCGATCCGCTCGCGCCGCCGTCGGCCCTGTGTGCGACTGGAGACGGCTGCGCTCGAGCCGGGCATGACCGAGGCGCTGCTGCCGGACCGCGCCGAGCCGCCGTCGCGTCCGCTGGAGCGCGATGAGCTGGCGGGGGTCGTGCGGGCCGCCGTCGCCGGCCTGGCCGGCCGTCAACGCGCCGCCGTGGAATTGCATCAGTTCGAGGACCGCACCTACAACGAAGTCGCCGCGGAACTCGACATGACGCCCAAGGCCGCCAAAAGTCTCCTGTATCGCGCTCGCAATCAGCTCCGCGTGGTCCTGGCGATGGTCGATCTGTAACCGATTTCGGTTCTCCCGCACTCTTGGTGACGACGCACCGACCCTCCACGCGGGCTCGTCGAGCTGAGCCTCTTACGCCGCCCGTAGGACCCTGGCCCGCAGCAGGGCGAACC
>DATKHW010000073.1:0-10215 GCA_035546275.1 Gemmataceae bacterium | reverse complement strand
GTCTCGTCGTCCGCGACGACCGTGAGCGCCGTTAAAAGCAATAAAAATAGAGCGCCGACGGGGAAGGGCTTGTTCATGGGAGGCCCCATCGCAATCGTTCAGAGAGGCGCAACTGGACGCCGCCGGATCGCGCCGGCGGCGTGGAGGGAAACTGCGGGAATGTCACGGCAGACCAATCACGGCCCGTCACTTCGCCGGGTTCGCATCGCCGATGATCTCGATGATCGACGCCTGGGGCATGTTGTCGCCGAGGGGATCGGCGTCGCCGTCCTTTGGCTTGGTTCCCGACGGATGCGCTTCCTTTTTCTTGACCAGCGATACCTTGACGTAAACGCCCTGCCGCAGATCGCTGAACTGAGCCGGATAGCCGGGCAGCTTGTAATCCGGGCTTTTCGGATCGCCCTTGAGTTCATCCAGCTCCTTCTGCGTCCGCTTGCGAATATTGCCCTTGTCGTCGTAAGCAGGCGGCGGCTCGGCCATTCGGACCTTGAGGTCGTCCGAGCTTGTGATGTCCACGTTCTGCGTCTTTTTCTCAACGGACGTGGTGCGCGCCGCGTGATAGGCCATGTCTCGCTGGGCGCTCAAGGCGCCGTTCACGTCGCGGCGGGCCAGGGCATTGGCGTAATTGATCTGGGCTTGCTGGTAAGCCTGAAGCTCGCCAATGTTGGGCTTGGCGTATTCGATGATCACTTCCACCTTGAGCGACTTGGCCGTTTCATTGACGTCGAGGACCTTGCCGGCCACCGTACCGGCTTTGATGGTCTTTTCATTGTTGGTCGCGGCGTCCGGCGGCTTGGCGTCGGGCGCGGGGTCCTTTTTGTCGTCGGCAAACGCCGGCAAGACGGCCAAGCTCAGCGCCAATGCGGCGATTCCGGTCAGTATGCGTCGCATGTGCGATCCTCGTGACGTGGACTCTCCAACTGCATCCCAAGGCAGTGTACCGTGATTGGACGCACGTTACAAATAGAAAGTTCCCCACTTGGCGGATAGCGGGATGCAGAGATGTTCAGGAGCGGACGCGCTGGCAAAGGTTGTCGCGCAGCTCCGCGTTGCAGCGCTTTAGCCGGGGACGCATTTCTTCAAAGAACGACGCCCCATCGCCAGTCCGCCCGGACGTCGTGACGACCGCACAATTCGTCGTCTTGGTCGCAGCCATTATCAGAGCGGCGCCTACGCCACGGCGGCGATGTGCGGCGGCCACGAAGATGTTCTGAACATACAGCCGTTTCTCGTCGCCGATGCAATCGACTTCCAGCCGGCCGACCTCGCGGCCCTGGTGCTTAGCCGCGAAGGCAAAGCGCACAAAACGCTGCAAAGGCGGGGCTTGTTGTAAGACAATGTCGTAGCCAAACCGCCAGGCTTGCAGCACTTCGGGGACGGCTCGCGCTGATGCGGGCAAGGGGACTAGCGGACCGCCGGTGATCCGGGCCGCAGCAGCCCTAGCACGCGCGCAGCAAGCGGCCCATGTAAAAGACGTCCTGCTGAAAACGGAAGCGAGCCACGATGGCCGATGCACTTGCCGCTCTCCGTGGTCCGGGTATGCAGCGGCGAAAGCAATGGCGGCGCCGTGCGCGACGTTTGCTGTAAGTATTCTCGCGTCCTTTACTTGCGAAAACGCTTTTTCTGTCGCTCGCAGCCGGGTCGTGCAAATCGCAGGCTGGCTCTTGCAGAATGCACGGCCCGCCGCGCTTGCGTATCCCCTGGCGGCAAACGCCAAGCTCGCTACAACATCCCAGTCCGGGAGGCGTTCTCCTGGTTAGCTTGAAACCCAGACACGGCGCCACTATGGCCGCGCCACGCGTGCTGATCCTTCGCGCTCCCGGCGCCAACTGCGACGGCGAAACGCAGTTCGCCTTCGAAACGGCCGGAGCCGCGGCGGACCGGGTCCACATCAATCGCCTTCGCGAGCAACAGGGGCTCTTACAGCGGTATCAGATTCTCGTTGTGCCGGGCGGCTTCACCTATGGCGACGACGTGGCCGCTGGAATGATCCTGGCTAATCAGCTGCGCTGCTTCCTCGGCGACGCCGTGCGGCGATTCCGCGACGCCGAGAAGCTCGTCCTCGGCGTCTGCAACGGCTTTCAGGCCCTGCTCAAGGCCGGCTTGCTGCTCCCGCCGGACGAGGACGGTCCCGTCGCCACACTGGCCCATAACGAAGCGGGGCGGTTCCAAGATCGCTGGGTCACGTTGCGGGCGTTTCCGGGCCGTTGTCCGTTCCTAACAGGAATCGATCGGATGCTTGTGCCGATCGCGCACGGTGAAGGCCGCTTCGTTTGCCGGGAAGAGTGGATCCTGCGCGGCCTGGAACAGACGGGCCAGGTTGTGCTGAAATACGTTCCAGGGGCCGATGACGACGGCAGGCCGTACAACCCCAACGGTTCCCAGCGAGACGTCGCCGGAGTGTGCGACGCCACCGGCCGCGTGCTCTGTCTCATGCCGCACCCGGAGCGCCATGTCTTGCCGACGCAGCATCCGCACTGGGCGCGCCTGGGATTGGCCGCGGAAGGCGACGGCTTGGCCCTGTTCCGCAACGCCGTGCGATTTTTTGCGATATAAGATGTTTAATTCCGCCGAAGCTGCCGCTTGTCGCCGGCTGATCGACCTAGCGCTGGACGAGGACCTCGGCGCCGCCGGCGACCTGACGAGCCAGGCTGTGGTCCCGCCGGACCTACCCGGTCGGGCCGCCGTGATCGCACGGTCGGCCGGCGTGATCGCCGGAGTGCCGGCCGCCGAACAGACATTCGCCATAATCGATCCGCATTTGGCGTTTCAAACCCGGATTCCGGACGGTTCCATCGTGACCCCCGGCGCGGTCATCGCCGTAATAAGCGGGGGGATGCGTTCGATCCTGGCCGGCGAGCGGACGGCCTTGAACTTCGTGCAGCGCCTGAGCGGCGTGGCGACACAGACGGCGAAGTACGTCCAAGCCGTGGCTGGTTTGCGTTGCCAGGTGCTGGATACGCGGAAGACGACGCCTGGCTGGCGCCTGCTGGAGAAGTACGCGGTGCGCTGCGGCGGCGGTTCCAATCACCGTATGGGCCTCGGCGACGGCGTGCTTGTCAAGGACAACCACCTAGCCGCGGTGGGCGGCGGACGCAACGCGGTGACGGCAGCGGTGAAACTGGCCCGCGAAAAATACGACGCCCGCTTTCCTCTGGAAATCGAGGTGGACGACCTGGACGAATTCGATGCAGCGTTGGCGGCGCGGCCCGATATCGTGCTGCTGGATAACATGAAGCCGGACCAGCTGCGCGAGGCGGTGCGGCGGCGCGACGCGGTCGCCCGTGGGGTCTTGTTGGAAGCATCCGGCGGCGTGACGCTGGCGACCTTGCAAGCCATCGCTGAAGCCGGCGTGGACCGCGTCAGTATCGGTGCGCTGACGCACTCGGCCGTCGCGCTTGACATCGCCTTGGATTATAAAACCGATGCCCGATGAAGAATGGCGCCTGAACACCACCCATGTCGGCCGGCGCGTCTTATTTTTCCACCAGGTGGATAGCACGAACAGCGTAGCGGCGCAGCAGGCGGACGATTCGGCCAACGACGGCTTGGCCGTGCTGGCCGCCGAACAGACGGTAGGGCGCGGCCAGCACGGCCGGCGTTGGCAGTGCCGTCCGGGCGACGGCGTGCTGCTGTCCGTGCTGCTGTTTCCACCGCCGCAGCTCCGGCGGGCGGCGGTGCTGACGGCCTGGGCCGCGGTCGCCGTCTGTGAAACGGTGGAGCGGCTGACCGGGCTGCAGCCGCGCGTTAAGTGGCCTAACGATGTGCTGCTGCGCGGCCGGAAGGTGTGCGGCATTTTGATCGAGCAGGGCCGCGGATCGGTGGTCGGCGTCGGTCTGAACGTTCGCCAGTCCGCGGAGCATTTCGCCGATGCCGGCTTGCCGAACGCCGCTTCGCTGGCTCAATTCACCGACGCCAACGTCGACGCACGCTCAGCGGCCAAGGCGCTGCTCCAGCGGATGGACGAAGAATATGGTCGGCTCCTCGCCGGCGATCTGGCGCCGCTCGAAGCGCGCTGGAAACGGTCCATCGGCCTGCTGGGGCGGGATGTGATCGCCGAGCGCTACGATGGGCCGACCTATCGGGGCCGCTTGGCGGAGCTTGGCTTCGATGGAGTGCGCATCCAACAAGCGGATTCCGCGGCGCTGGTGCTTCCGCCGGAGCGTGTGCGGCGTCTCGAAGCGGCGACGGATGAACCGTGATTGATACAAAGGAGGAATGAGCCGCACCTGCGCCGGAGCGGGGAGAGCAATGCCGTGTTAGACATGCAGGCGGAACAGCACGACGCCGGCCAAGCGTGCCCGGACTTATACGAAGCCGTGGCCGGGTTGAAGCGGCGGCACGACCTGCATCCCTGCGCCGTCCGCCCGCGCGACGGCCTGGCCCTACGCAGCGACGCCGAGCGTGAAATTGTTCAGGATCTCGTCAAGCGCTACCGCGATCTGCCGCCCGATGAGCAGCGGCGGCTGCCCGCCCTTCTCAACAGCCTCGCACAGCTCGAAATCGTAGTCGGCGACATGGAAGCGGGTCAGCACGATTTCCAGGAAGTCGCCCGCATTGTGGCCGACCCCATCTCCCAGGCGGAGGCCCACCGCAACGTCCATCTGGCCGCCCTGGAACGGCGCGACTGGGACGAAGCTCTCCTGGCCTTGCGTCGGGCCGCCGTCCTCGACCCGGACGCTTTGGAACCATTCCCCCTGTCGCGCTATGAGCCAATCCGCGTCCTCGGCGCTGGCGGTTTCGGCGTCTCTTTCCTCTGCCATGACCGCAACGCGTCTGCGGGCGCCAACGCAAATCGGCGGGACAAGGTCGTCGTCAAAACGCTCCGCTCCGATGCGCTCGACCACGGCACTGACATCGTGATCCGCGAATGCGGCTGGATTCGCGAACTCGATCACCCGGCCCTGATCGGCGTCGTTGACGCCGGCTGGGTCGACGCCGAAAAGACGCGGCCATTTCTGGTCCTGGAGTATTTCGAGGGGCAAACGCTCATGGATTACATCGCCCAGCACGGTCCCCTGGCGCCGGAGGACTGGCTGGCGATCGGCTGGCAGATCGGCCGGGCCGTTCAATCATTGCACGGCCGCGGCATTTTGCATCGCAGCATTCGCCCCTCCGCTGTGCTGGTGCGCCGCGAGCCGGGCGACGAGGGCAAGTCGCGCTGGCGCGTCAAGGTGCTCGACGCCGGCCTGTCGCTGAAGCGAACGGTCATCCATGCCAGCGCCAGCAATCCGGCGGCCCGCGTGCAAACAGCCTTGGGCCGAAGCGTTGCTCGCACTATCGGCTACGCACCGCCGGAAGTCGTCGGCAAACCGAAGGGCGACGTCTGGGTCGGCCCGCATTCCGACGTCTACTCCTTTGGCCGGCTCTCGGCTTTCGCTTTGACAGGCCGGCCCGATCCCGATGGAGGCGATCTCGTCGCGCTGCCGGAACCCTGGAAGCGCTTCCTGGACGACCTTACCAGCTGGATCATTCGGTCGCGGCCGTCGCATTTCGGCGAGGTGATGGATCGCCTGTCGCAGCTGCCCGGAGCGCGCGAACTGGTCGGCGCGGTCGAGCGCGCCATGTTCGATGCCACGATCGCCGATCGCACCGCCGCTCTCGTCGCCGACCCGGCGGACGTGGAGGCGCTGACGAGCCGGGCGAACGCCTATATGCGGCAAGGCGACTGGGCCAAGGCGGCCGACGATTGGACGCGAGCCCTCCAGCTGCGGCCCGACGACGCCTCGCTGTACCGCCGGCGCGGCCTGGTCCACGCTCGGCTCGGCGCCCACGACCGCGCCATCTCTGACTTTACGGAGTCGCTTCGGCTGGAACCTCGCAACCTGGAAGCGCTCGCCAACCGGGCGCTGTCGCACGCTCAGCGCAAGGAGCATGACCGGGCCGCCGCCGACTACACGGAAGCGATCGGCCTGAATAACCGCGACGAGGCCCTGTACTGCAACCGCGGCAACGCCCACTATTGCTTGGCGTTGTACGATCGGGCGATCGCCGACTATACGGAGGCGATCCGTCTGGATCCGCACAGCGCCTGGGCCATCGGCAATCGGGGCAAGGCATACGCCCTCTGCGGCGATCACGCGCGGGCCGTCGCCGACTTTGGCCGCGTCCTGCATCTCGATCCGAAGAATGTCAAGGCCGTCTGGGACCGCGCCCTGTCCTACGTCGAACTTGGCCAATTTGAGAAGGCTCTGCCCGATTACGACGCCGCCATTCGCATGGAGCCGAACGCCGCGCTGTATCAGGAGCGCGGCCAGGCCCGCTTGGCGGTCGGCCAAAAGGAAGAAGCGATCACCGATCTCACGGAAGCACTGGCCCTTGATCCGAACAGCATCGCCGCCTACGTGGCGCGCGCCGGAGTCTATGCCGGCTTGGATGCGGAAAAAGCGTTGGTGGATCTCAATGAGGCGCTGAGGTTGCAGCCGGAATGGGCCGACGCCCTTGTGCTGCGCGGAGATATTCAGGCGACGCGGGGGGCGTTCCAAGACGCCATCGCCGACTACACGCAGGCGCTGCAGCTCAAAGCGGATCAGGCGGACATACATCTTTGCCGCGCCAAGGCCCATGCGGCGGTCGGCGACTATGACGCCGCCGTCGCCGACTGCACCACGGCGATCCGCCTATACGCCGGCGCCCCTAAGACGGACGCAACGCAACTCGCCGATGCTCACATCCATCGCGGCCGCGCCCACATCGCATGGGGCGATGCGGAACCGGCGCTGGCCGATTTCCACGAGGCCGTCCGGCTGGACCCGCTCAACGGGGCGGCCTACGCCGGCCGGGCCGTCGTTTACGCTCGGCTGCGCGACCCGGAAAAGGCGCTGGCCGATTATGGCGAGGCGATCCGTCTCCATGCGGCGGACGCGGCTGCTTTCACCGGCCGCGGCGACGCTTATACAGATTTAGGCGATCTGGATAGAGCATTGGCAGATTATGAGCAGGCGTTGCAACTGAATCCACGATCGGCAAAAGCCGTCTTGGGACGCGGCCTGGCTCGCAGTCGGCTGGATGACGTGGACGGCGCGTTGGCGGATTTCGGGGAGACGGCGCATCTTCAGCCGGATTGCGCCACTGCCCATTATAATCGGGCCTGCATCCTGGTTCTCTGCGGCGAAACGGACGAGGCGCTGACGGCTCTGAACGAGGCCGTGCGCCTTGAGCCGGGCCATACGGCCGCTCTGAACAATCGGGGCAATTTGCTGCAGCGCCGCGGCCAATTGGACGCGGCCTTGGCCGACTACGACGCAGCTCTGGCGGTTGCCCCACCGACCGATGCGGCTTATCTGGCGGTCCTCCGGGTCAACCGTGCCGCACTCCGCTTGATGCGCGGGGATCGTGAAGGTGCGATGGCGGACTATACGGAGGCGCTGCGGCTGAATCCGGACGACGCCGCCGCCTACCACGGCCGCGGCCGGCTGTTTGCGGAAATGGGCGATCTGCAAAATGCCATAGCGGACAATGAGGAGGCGCTGCGTCGCGCACCGGACGATCCGCGGACGCTTAACAACCGCGCCTGGCTCTCGGCGACGGCGCCGAATCCGCAGGCCGAGGAACTGGCCCGGGCGGAGGAATATGCCCGGAAGGCCTGCGCGGCGAGCAATGGTCAAGAGCCGGCGTATCTCGATACGCTGGCCGCGGTCTTGGCTTCGGTCGGCAAGTACGCGTCGGCGGTGGAAGTGCAGCGAAGGGCCGCGGAATTAGCCCCAGAAGTGGAAAAGGTCGATTACCAATCACGCTTGTCTCTCTATGCGGAGGGACGACGGTGTGTATCATAACCGCCTCGGCGCGATTAGAACGGCGTTCACGATATGATTTCTCTCTTTTTGTCAGTCTCCATTGATTTGCTCAAGCGCCGCCGCGGCGCTGTCCCGCTGCTTGCCGTCAGGCGAGCGGAACCGGCAGACGTCGGCGAAGTTGCTGTGGGGCGACTGAATCGCCGCGTTGTAATCCTGCGAGAAAGGCCAGGACATCGGCGTCGCTCCCTGAGGGTGGGATTTGCAGGTTCAACGGCGAAAGGCCTCGCGTTTTCTCGTTATGGTTTTCCAGCGTCTTTGCTTTCCCCTGACAGCGGGCTCCCAAGCGCTGACTCCTGGATTTTCAGGTCGCGGACCGCGGCCGCCAGCACCGCGGCAGCGGCTGGGCTCGGCGTTTTTTCGACGAGGACGGCCGCCCGTTCCAAGGCGTCATTGACGACGGCCCGCAAGAGGGCAGCGGCGTGTCGCTTCTCGGCGGTCATTTCTCGGTCGCCGGCGAGGTAGCCGGCCGCGATCATGGTCCGCAGGTCGCGGACCAGCTCGGCCGCGCGTGCTTCCATCGTCGGCCCGTCCATGACTCCCCCTTTGCATGAACCCAGCGCATGGGCGCGCCGTCGCTAGGCAGAATAGCGGCGGCGGAAGAATATGCCAAGGGGCCGCAGTGGGACGGACCCGGTCGCGCACACAAAGCGCCTTCCCAACACGGGCGGCATCGCTTAACCTAGGACAAAGGCTGCCCCGCGCACGGCCTTGCCGCCCGCCGCCGGAGACTTCGCATCATGCCGCTTCTTGGTCGCCCGCACCTGCATCTGTGCCACGAGTTCTTCCACGTCGATCGCATCCTCAAGCCGGAAGCGGATCGGCCGCCGAAGCGTCAGCAGCGGGTGATCGCTGTGATGCCGGCCTACAACGCGGAGCGAACGCTGGCGGCGACCCTGGCCGACATGCCGACCGGATCGGTGGACGAAGTCATCCTTGTGGACGACGGCAGCACCGATCGCACGGTCCAGACAGCCCGCGACATGGGTCTAACGGTGATCGTCCACCCGGAGAACCGCGGCTACGGCGGCAATCAGAAGACGTGTTACCGCGAGGCGCTCGCCCGCGGCGCCGACGTGGTGGTGATGATCCACCCCGATTACCAGTACGACAGCCGCGTGATCCCGCTGGCGGTGGGTTTTATTGAGCTGGGCGTTTGCGACGTGGTTCTGGGCAGCCGCATCCGGTCGCGCGCCGAGGCTCTGCATGGAGGAATGCCGGTCTATAAATATCTCTCGAATCGCGTTTTGACGTTCGTGGAAAACTTCGCGTTGGGTCAGAACCTGGGCGACTTCCACAGCGGCTTCCGAGTCTATCGGCGCGAGGTGCTGGAACGCATTCCCTTCGAGCGCAATTCCGACGACTTCGTGTTCGACACGCAGTTCCTGGTGCAGGCCGTCCACTTCGGCTTCCGCCTCGGCGACGTGCCGGTGCCCGTGCGCTATTTCGACGAGGCCAGCAGTATCAATTTTCGCCGAAGTCTCGTCTACGGACTTAGTACGCTCGCCGAAGTCGGCCGCTTCTGGATGCATCGGCTGGGGTTGTCGAAGTCGCCGTTGCTGCGGGCGAAGTGACGCCTCAAGGATTGTTACGCTAATGACATCCGCGCTTGAGCTAACAGCTAATAGCTGGCCGCTATTAGCTGTTAGCCACTGGCATTGACGTCATCCATGTGACGGTCAATGAATAGGCGTTCACGGCTTTCGCTGCGCCATTTGAGCGAACGCAGCTTCCGCGCGCTTCTGCATTTCCTCGGGCGGCACGTCTTCCTTGTGCGTGGCGATCGCCCATCGCTGTCCGAAGGGGTCGGTCACCTGGCCGTAGCGATCGCCCCAGAACATGTCCGTGGGCGGCATGATCGCTTGCGCCCCCGCGGCCACGGCTTGTTTGAACATGGCATCCACGTCATCGACGTTCAGGTGAAGAGTCACCGAGCAGCCGCCCAGGGTCTGCGGCGACTTGGCGCAGCCGGGGAAGTTCGGCTCGTCGTTGAGAAAAAGGTGCGAGTCGCCGATCTTCAGGTGAGCGTGTCCCAGTTTGCCGTCGGGCATAGGCATGCGTCCGAGTTCCACGGCCCCAAACGCCCTCTTGTAGAAGTCGATGGCCGCTGCGGCGCCGTTCACTGTCAGGTGAGCTGTGAGGGTGTGCAGGCATTCGGGCGTGGATTTGACCTGTGCCATCTGTGAACCTCCTCCGTTTGAAAAGGGAACCGATGTCAGGCCGGGAGTTCTACCATAGCCGCGGCCGGCGTGGGAAGGCAGGTAGGCGCGGTTCACATGCTTTTCACAAACGACGTGGTTAGGCCGCGCCGATACTGACCATCAGGTTGTAGCAGGCGTGCGCGCCGACGGCGACGCCGAAGCCGCGGTACTGATAGAGGAAGGCGAAATACAGGCCCGCCGCGAGCCGGAACAGAAAGAGA
>DATKHW010000072.1:0-10893 GCA_035546275.1 Gemmataceae bacterium | reverse complement strand
GCCATGAGCCATTCCGCGGCGGTGGAGGGGGCGGTGGGCCGGCTGGGTCGGCTGTGGCGAGAGGGCGGGCGGCCCGATGTGGACGCCTTCCTCGCCGCCGCCGGACCCCTGCCCCCCGCCGAGGCGGCCGCCTTGCTGCGCCTCGACCAGCGCGAGAGGTGGCAGGCGGGCGAGCGCGTTCCAGCCGAGGAGTACCTGCGGCGGCACCCCGGGCTGCGCGACCGGCCCGAGGCGGCGATCGATCTGGTCTACGGCGAGTTCCTGCTGCGCGAGCGGCTGGGCGAGCAACCCGACATCGCTGAGTACCTGCGCCGCTTCCCCGAGTACGCCGACATCCTCCGGCCGCAGGCCGAACTTCATCGCGCCATGGCCGAGGGCTCGGGCGACGGCGCTGGCGGCCCGCCGCGGACCTCCGAGGCGGTCACAATGCCGACGGCCCCCTTACCTCCCCCGGAGTCGGCGGGGCCGGCCGTACCCGCGGCCCTGGCTGGACACCCGCGCTACCGCATCCTGGGGCCGCTCGGCGCCGGCGGCATGGGGGCCGTCTTCCAGGCCGAGCACCTGCTCATGGAGCGCACGGTCGCCCTGAAGGTCATCAGCCACGGCCTGATCGACCGGCCCGGGGCCGTCGAGCGCTTCCGCCAGGAGGTGAAGGCGGCGGCGAAGCTGACGCACCCTAATATCGTCGCGGCCTACGACGCTGAGTAGGCCGGCGACTCCCACTTCCTGGTCATGGAGTATGTCGAGGGCACGAGCCTGGCCCAATTGGTCGAGGGGCACGGGCCGCTGCCGCCGGGAAAGGCATGCGATTACGCGCGGCAGGCGGCGCTGGGCCTGCAACACGCCTTCGAGCAGGGCATGGTCCATCGCGACATCAAGCCCCACAACCTGATGCTGACGCCGGGTGGGCAGGTCAAGGTCCTCGACTTCGGCCTGGCCCGCTTCGCCCAGGAGACCCGGCCGGCCGGAGCCCTCACGCAGCCGCCGGCCGCGACCCCATGCGCGGCGTCGGCCGCGACCCCATGCGCGGCGTCGGCCGATACCCTGACGCAGGCGGGCGCGGTCATGGGCACGCCGGATTACATGGCGCCGGAGCAGATCCGCGACGCGCACGCCGCCGACACCCGCGCCGACATTTACAGCCTGGGCTGCACGCTGTACGCCCTGCTGGCGGGCCGGCCGCCGTTCCCCGAGGGCACGGTCCTTCAAAAGGCGGCGGCTCACCTGGAGGAGGCGCCGCGGCCGCTGGCGGAATTGCGGCGCGACCTGCCGCCGGGGCTGGCGAAGGTCGTCGCCCGCATGATGGAAAAGGACCCGGCGAAGCGCTACCAGACGCCGGCCGAGGCGGCCGCGGCCCTGCTGCCGTTCACCGGCGCCGAAGTCGCCCGACGGCGGCGATTGCGGCGGCGTTGGCTCGTCACCCTGCCGAGCCTGGCGGTCGTAGCGATGCTGGCGGGCAGCGCGGCGGCGTACTGGCTCTGGCCCCGCCCGGCCGTGGACGATGCGCAGCGGCTTCAGGGCGTCTGGAAGCCCGTGTCCGGGGAAATCATGGGCCGGCCGATGACCGAGGTGGAACTCGGGGCGGTTACCGAGCTGCGCTTCGAAGGGGACCGCTGTACCCTGGTCATGCCCGGAAGCCCGACAGTCGCAGGTACGTTTCACGTAGTGGCCGGAAAGAATCCGAAAGAGATCGATTTCATCTGGGAGGACGGCCCAGTCACGCGCGGCATTTACCGCTTGGAAGGCGACGCCCTCCGGCTCTGCTGCGGCGATCCAGGCACGCGGCGGCCGGCCGAGTTTTCCACAGACCTGGCTGGCGTGATGTCGCTCATCGTGTTGCGGCATGATTCGGGGGCGGCGGCGCTCCCCCCGCCGCCCCCGGACGAATCCCTGCGACGGTTCGTGGGCCACATCTCGCCCGTCAAGTCCGTCGCGTTCTCCCCGGACGGTCGCTTCGCTCTTTCCGGCAGCGGCTTCCCGGAAGGCTCCGACCACTCGATGCGCCTGTGGGACGTGAACACCGGCGCGGAAATCCGCCGTTATGGGCCGCAGGTCGGCCCCGTGATGGCGGTGGCGTTTTCGCCCGGTGACGGCCGCCTCGTCGCCTCCGCCAGCGCCGACCAAACGATCCGCCTTTTTGACCGGGACAGCGGCGGGGAGGTAAAGCGCCTCGTTACGCCCACCCAGCGGTTCGTCAACAGTCTGGCTTTCTCCCATGACGGCGCGCGCCTGCTCAGCGGCGGCGACACCGACGGCTTGGCCCGGTTATGGGACGTGGCGAGCGGCCAGGAAGTGCAACAGTTCAAGGGGCACACGGGCCTTCTGACCGCCGTGGCCCTGTCGCCGGACGGCCGTTTCGCGCTCACCGGCAGTAATGACCAGACCGCCCGCATCTGGTCGGCGGCGACCGGCGATGAGCTTCATCGCCTGGAAGGGCACACGGCCATGATCGAGGGCGTGGCCTTCTCCCCCGACAACCGACAGGCCGCGACGTGCGGCCAGGACGGCGCCGTGCTGCTGTGGGACGTGGAGACCGGCCGGCAAATCCGCTCTTTCCCGGGGCACGACGGGAAAGTGTTTAGCGTAGCCTTTTCTCCTGACGGGACGCGCCTCCTCACCGGCGGCAGCGACGGGACGGTGCGGCTGTGGGTTGTGCAGACAGGGAAGCAGGCAGCCTGCCTGCGCGGCCACACGAATGTGGTCTGGAGCGTGGCCTTCTCGCCGGACGGCCGCCGCGCCCTGTCCGGCAGCGCGGATATGTCGCTGCGGCTGTGGCAGCTGCCGGCGCCGGACGCCAAGGCCGACTCGCCCTGACCTCGCGGAGGGAGGACGCCATGAATGCATCGACGGCGGTGCAGGGAGAATCCTCCGGGCAGTCCGGTGCAGCTCCTGGTTCGCCTCGCATACCGCGGACGTCCTCGCAGCCGCGGCTCGACCTCGTTGACGACAGCCAACGCCGGAACGGAATGGCCCCCGTTTCCCTCCGCTCTGCCACAACGCACCGGCCTTAAACCATCAGCCGCACCGGCACGGCGCCGTCAGACAGCACCTGATACTCTTTGCGCTGCAGCCAGGACAGCAGGCCGGTGCGCACCAGCCACGGCAGCAGCCGATTCATCAGTCGGGTGCTCCAGCGGTTGGGGGCGAACAGAATGCGGGCCTGGTGCTGCTGCATCTGCTGCACGGCGACGATCTCCGGCCAGCGCTCGTCCCGGACCCGCCGCGCGGCCGCGTCGATGGCCGTTGGGTCGACGCCGGCGGTCAGCGCGGGGACCAGGTGGTTGGCCGCCACCAGGGCGTCGCGCAGGGCGATGTTGACGCCCTGCCCGCCGACCGGCGACATGGGGTGGGCGGCGTCGCCGATGAGCAGCAGCCCGGGGGCGGTCCATTCCGTGAGCCGGCCGCACACCACGTTCAGCAGCGTGGCGCCGGCCACCAACTCCCGGTGGGCGCGCAGGTGGTCGGCCAGCAAGGCCGGGAACGCCCCGACCAGATCCTCCGTCCATTCCTCCGCGCCGCGCGTGCGAAGGGCGGCGAAGTCGCCCTTGGGGATCACGAGGCCGACCTGGAGTTGACCGTCCGCCAGGGGGAAGGCCAGGCCGGCGCGATTCGCCGCCCGTGCCATCAGCAGGGTCGCACGGTCGGGATAGCCCCCGAAGTAGGGGACTTTGAGCCAAAGGATGTCATAGGCCTCCTGCGGGCCGGACAGTTCGGCGAGCCCGCTGTGCTTGCGAGTCGCCGCGTGGCGGCCGTCGGCGCCCACCACCAGGTCGGCGCGGTGCTCGCGGGGCCCGTCGGCGGCGCCGGCGCGGACGCCGACCACGCGGCCGTTCTCGCGAAGGAAGTCGCGCACCGTGACGCCGGCCTCCAGGCGGAAGCCGGAGTATTTCCCGGCCTCGTCAGCCAGCATCTGCAGCACCGCCGGCTGCGGCACCACGCGCGTCTGCCGCCGGCCGAACTTGGCGGCGTCGGTCCGGACGAGCAAGCGGCCATTCGAGTACATCTCGATGGTTGCCAGTTCGCTGTGCGGAAGGCGGTCGAACTGTTCGCCCAGCCCCATTTGGCGGAACGCGTCGATGCCGCTGCGCTGCAGGCCCTCGCCGCGGAAGACGCGGCCGAAGTCGAGGTGCGTTTCCAGCACCGTCACGCCCACGCCGCGCCGCGCCAGCAGGTAGGCCAGCGCCATGCCGGCCGGGCCCGCCCCCGCGATCAGCACCCGGCCCGGTTGCCCCGCCATGATCATTCCCCCGGACGCATGCCCGGCTTGCTCGCGCCGCAGTTCAGTCGGCTCGATCAGAAAACGCCAGGCCGGACAACAAGCTCAGCGGCCCGTCCCTGTGGTGCAAACCACCGCCACGCACATTATTCACGGGGACGATTCGCATCGCCGACCGCTTCGGCGGTGAGGCCGGGTTAGTGCAGGCCGAGCCGCCTGCCCATTTCGATTTCACCTTCGAAGGCCGCCTTGAGGCTGCCGGCGCAGGCTGCGCTGCATGTCATGTACACGAAGTCATGGCCGTCGCGACGGGCCGGGGAGTCCGGGCCGGTGACACCGACGAGCACCGTCTTGTCCGGGCCGACCAGGTAGACCGGCAGGACGCGCCCCGCGTGGGCGTTGAGATCGACGCCAGGGCGCGCCTTGCCGCCGCCGCCTAAGACCTCCATATCCGGCGGAATGCTGCGGCCGCACCAGTCGCAGCTCGTCTGGAAGCGCTGGGCCAGGTCGGCGAATTGCTTCTTGCGGCGTTTCATAAGCACCATCGTACTACCGGCGGACCCTCCGATCCAGGAGCGCTCAGCCTACGGGCTCCGCTGCCCCGTCGCCGCACGCCAAGACCAGCGACCGGGGCCGCTGACGAGCCAGGATGCCACGAAGCACCGGAACGAGGTTCCGGTCCGAATCACCGAAGTAACATTGCGTCGAAGCGTTCGAGGCTGAGGTCTGATCGACCGCGGCATTTCGGACCTCGGCGCGCTGGGGACTTTGGCTTGTGCGCCGATGTCGATGTGACCGGAGATCCCAACAGAATGACACGATCTATCGGCGGTGCGTTCCACCTGTGCCTGTGGAGGCGCCGTGACGAAGCTGACGTCTCCCGGTGTTCGGGCCGCTATCCTGCTGGGGGTCGTGGCTCTGCTGCCGCTTGTGGCGTCTGCGCTACTGTTCTTTAGGACGTAGCGCCGGAGAGACGATCATCACTTGCCGGCGCCGCTCCCCGTCGGCAGGTCCCACAGCTTGACCGTCCTGTCCTGGCTCGCCGAGGCCAGGGTCTTGCCGTCCGGGCTGAAGGCCACGCAATCGACCGGACCCTCGTGGCCCTGGAGCGTGGCCAGCTCCTTGCCGGTCGCCGCGTCCCACAGTTTGATGGTCTTGTCGCGGCCGGCCGAGGCCAGCGTTTTGCCGTCGGGGCTGTACGCCACGAAGTAGACCCCGTTAGTGTGGCCTTTCAGGATGGTCTGCGCCTTGCCTGTCGCTACGTCCCAGAGCGTGATCGTGTTGTCCCAGCTCGCCGTCGCCAGCGTCTTGCCGTCGGGGCTGAAGGCGACGGAGTTCACGCCGCCCTTATGGCCCTTGAGCGTGCCCATATCCTTGCCCGTCGCCGGGTCCCAAAGGCGGATCGTCGCGTCGTCGCTGCCGGTGGCGAGCACCTTGCCGTCCGGGCTGAACGCCGCCGCGTACACCTCGCCCGTGTGCCCACAGAGCGTGGCCAGCTCCTTGGCCGTGGACGCGTCCCACAGCCGAACCGTGTCGTCCAGGCCCGCCGAGGCCAGCGTATTGCCGTCCGGGCTGAAGGCCACGAAGTAAACGCCCCCAGGGCGGGCAGCGCCCGCGGTATGCCCGCGCAGGGCACCCTGCTCCTTGCCCGTCGCCGCGTCCAGCAGCCAGACCGTCAGGTCGTCGGCCGTCGCGGTGAACGTCTTGCCGCAGCCCGCCACGGCCAGCGTCTTGCCGTCGGGGCTGAAAGCCGCCGAATACACGGCGCCTACGCGTGCATGAAGCGTGGCCAGCTCCTTGCCCGTGAATGGGTCCCACAAGCGGACGGTCCCGTCGCTGCCCGCTGAGGCGAGGGTCTTCCCATCCGGGCTGAACGCCACGGACTTCACGCCGCCATGCCCGGTGAGCGTGATGTGCAGCTTGGGCTCCGGCGGCGACGGCGGGTTCGGATCGACGTCCGGAGGAGCGGCGCGTTGGACGGCGTCTGCCGGCAACTGAGAACCCGCCGCGCCGGGCCGAAGGACCGGGCCGGCCAGGAGGGCGGACCCGCCAGCGACGACCGCCGCCGCCAGCAGCACCGTGCCCAGAATGGCAATCTTCGTGAGTTTCATGGCCTTTAACACTCCTGCCGCCGCAGCCGCCACGGAGGCGGGGACGACCGCCCCGGTCCCGACGGCCTTGATCGCCGAGAGCATCAGCGGGGCGGGTAGGTACGGGGCCAACACGACCGACGCCAGGCCCTGCGGGGACGCTGCACCACGCCGGGCGAGCCGTTTCGCCAGCATCGCCCGCGCCCTGCCGTGCCGGCTGGCGACCGTGCCCTCCGGCACGCGGAGCAGCGCGGCGGCCTCCTTGCGGCTCTTGCCCTCCAGGTCGCACAGCACGAGGACGACGCGATAATTCCGGGGCAGGCGGCCCAACTCCTCGTCAAGCAGCGCCCGCAGCGGATCGGGCGGGTCGGATTCCGGGGCCGCCGGCTCCGGCGCGTCCGGCAGGGGCCTTTCCCGCCGGCCCCGCTTCGCGGCGGCGCCCCTCAAGTTGAGGGCGGTTTGCCGGGCCACGGCGAACAGCCAGTTGGCGAGCGGCTCGCGGCACGAGACCGACGCCGCCCTGCGGACGAGAACCAGGAACGTCGCCTGGAAGGCGTCCTCGGCGTCCTGGGTACGGCGCAGGACGCGGCGGCAGACGCCCCATACCACTGGTCCGTGCCTGCGCACGAGGACCTCCATTGCCGCCTCCTGCCGGCGGTGGATAAAGGAATCCAGCAGTTCCTGATCGGTCAGTCCGGCCCACTCGCGCAGGAACACCGCCCTGCCGAGTTGCCGGATGACTTCGCCCGTCCGGCCGGTCGCCATGTCGCTCCGTTCGTTGCTGCGGCGGTCGCCCTCTACCGTATTACTATCCGCACGCAGGCGAATTGATCCACTTTTTTCCGGGGCGGCGCCCCGCCGGTTCTCGCCCGCATTGTTCGCGGCCCGGCTGCCATGCGGCCGCCGCCACATGGCTGGGGGCCCCGGCGGGCGTCCGGCGCGGGAAGCGTCCCGCCGGGCGCATGGCGGCAAGCCGCGGCTGGCGGCTGAGCTGGCCGCCACGGCGCGGCTGCAAGAGGCGAGCACCCGACTGGTTCGGGAAGGCAAATTCTCCTCGCTGCTGCTTGAGACCCTGGACGCGGCGGTCGCCGTGACATGCGCGCAAGCCGAAGTCCACAGCGCGCTTCGGGCCGACACGCCGAAAGCGAGTTGCTCTATTGCGCTGCGCACTCCGGTCGCATCGACCGAAGCATCCGCCGGTGCTTTGGGCGCCGCGGAGCGCGGTCACAACTTCGATCTCACTATGTGCTTTTGTCAGCCTCGGGCCGTGAAAGGTTACCACCATTCCTCGTTCCTCATTCATCCTTAAATTCGTGCGCCGTGACCATCCCCGCCGGCCAATCCAGCACCAGCAGCCGTTTCGTCGAGTAATCGCCGCCGATGTTGTAGCCGTGGATGGGGCCGAGCCAGCCTTCGCGCGCCTGGTGGATGTGGCCGCAGAAAGCGAACGGAATGCGATCGGCGTAACGCCGCAGGACGTCCTCCATCGCCTGATTACCACAAAACGCCTCCCACAAGAGGCCGTCCAGCGGCAACGGCGAATCGGGGCGCGGGAAGTTTAATTCGTGGCACGGCGGATGGTGCGTGATTACAATGGCCTTGGCCGCCGTCGCCAGCGCCGCCTGGAGGTCTTGCTCCAGTTTCGACGTGACTCGCGCCGTGAACTGGACGTCGTCGATGGGCCAGCGAATGAAGTGGGCGTCGTTGTGCCGGCCGCGCGTGAAGCGCTTGGTCCGCAGCCGATGTTCCTCCTCCGGGAAGCGCCGGCGCAGCTCGTCCAGCGACCAGGAATAGTCGTACCAGTTGATGGAACCGACCAGCGCCAGGCCCTCCTCCGGCAGCAGCAACGGCCCCTGATCCAGGTAGTGATAGCCGAAGCGGGCGCAGCTGGCGGGCAGCTGCTTCTCATAGCGATCGAGCGAGTCGTAATCGGCGTTCTCGGGGACCCACAGGTCGTGATTGCCCGGCGTGACCGCCTTGCGTCCCGGCAGGTCGGCGAACAGCGCCAGGCAGTCGTCGAACTGGGCGCCGGCGCCGAGATCGCCGGCCAGCACCAAGACATCCGGCGGCTCGGCGTGCAGATACGACGCCAGGAGCGCGACGGCGGCGGCTCCGGTGCGATGGCCCAGGTGCAGGTCGGCTGTGACGGCGAGGCGCAAACTCATGAAGGCCCTCCGCGGCTTTTTGAAACCCGCCGCTTCCCCGTGAAGTATAGCTGGCCGAAGCACGTGTCAACCGGCTCGCCGTTCGCCCCTCAGGAGTTCGACCCCCATGCGCCTGCTCTCCAGGTTCGCGGCCGGCCTTGTCTTCCTCGCCGTTGCCGCCGCACCGTCCGCCGCGGCGACCCCTTCGCCGCTGCGCCTCGTGCCCGATTCCGCGGACGTCCTGGTGCAGGTGCAACACCCGCGCCGTCTCCTCGAAACCGTTCAGAACCTCGACGCCGTCAAGAAGCTGCAGCAGTTCCCCTACGTCCAGGAGCTGCTCGATTCGACCAACGGCCGGCGCTATTACCAGCTGCTGGCCTACTTCGAGAAAGAACTGGGCGCTCAGCCGCCGGAGCTGCTCGACCGTCTCGCCGGCGGCGGCGTGGTGCTGGCCGGCAAGTTCGGCGACAACGCCCCCTTCCTGCTCGTCGTCCAGGGAAAAGACGAGAAACTCCTGCACAAGTTCGCCGACACGGCCCTGGACGTGATCGACCAGGAGCTGGCGCGGCAAGACGTCAAGGGCCGGCCCACCAAGACGACCGTCGGCGACGTGGACCTGATCGAGTTCGGCGATTTCCACGCGGCCGTCGCCGGCTCGGCCCTGATCCTCAGCAACAATCAGGCGACGCTGCAAACCAGCCTCGATTTGTACTCCGGCAAGTCCGACAAAAGCATGGCCAAGGTCGCCTCCGTGGCCGAGGCCGCCGCCCTGCTGCCGCCCGACCCGCTGGTCAGCCTGTGGCTGAATTTCGATGCGGTGAAGCAGACGCAGCCGTACAAGGACTTCTACGCCAACCGTCAGGACGTGGTGCAAACGATCGCCTACGGCGGCATCGTGGACATCCTGGATCGCTCTTCGTTCGTCTGCGCCGCGCTGTGTCAGGACAAGGACGGTCTGCTGCTGACCGCGCGGCTGCCGCACGGCCGCGACAACATGGGGCCGGTGAGCGCCATCTTCACGCCGCCGGAGGGAAAGCCCGGCTGCCGGCCGCCGCTGGCGCCGCCAGGCGTCCTCTACAGCGAATCGTTTTATCTCGATCCGGCCCCGTTCTGGACCGACCGCGACAAGCTGTTCAACCCACAGACGGTCAAGGGGATCGAGGAGAACGACAAGAATTCCGGCCGATTCCTCTCCGGTTTGCGTCTGAGCAAGCTGCTGACCGAGGCGGGGCCGTATCACCGCATCGTCGTGGTCGATCAGGCCAGCGCCGGCTACAAAACGACTCCGAAGACGCACATTCCGGCCTTTGCGATCGTCACGGAGATGCGCGACCCGGAAGCGTTCGGCGACAACATGGAGACAGTGCTGCGCGGCGCCGCGCTCTTGGCCCAATCGCAGGTCAAAATGAAGATGACGGAGGAGAAGTATCAGGATTGCACGATCACCACATATCGCTTCTCCGAGGAATCGCCGCTCAAGGGCGACGTGAACGACATCCGCTTCAACTTCACGCCGTCGTTCTCGCGCGTCGGCAACCAGTTCGTGGCGTCGTCCACGACCGAGTTGTGCCGCACGCTGGTGGATGAATTGCAGAAGGAGCAGCAGGCGTCGAAGGAGCCAGGCGCAGGGACCGGAACTGTCCGGCAAGCCCGCCTGGTCGCCGCCGGCGCGGCCGATCTGCTCAAATCGTTCGAGGACACGCTGGTGACGCAGAACATCCTCGATGAGGCCGTGTCGCCGTCCGAGGCGCAGGCCCAGGTGAAGGCGCTAGTGGAGTTCGTCCGCGGCCTGGGCGAGATCGACCTGGAACAGGATTACGCGAAGGACTCGTTCCGCTACGACCTCCGCTGGAAGACGAAATAGCATCGCAACGGCGAGCGGGGGGCGTCAGCCCCCTGATGGCGCAACATCGACAGCGACTGCATGAAGTAATCAGGGGGCTTACGCCCCCCGCTCGCCGCAGAATATGAAGCAGGAGATTCGCGATGGCGGACGACGCAAATAGGATCGACCCTTCTTGGGCATGGGACGCCTATAAGCCCTCCGACAAGGCGCCGTGGGACGTGCGCCGGGCCGGCCATCTCTACCGCCGGGCGGCGTTCGGCGCCACGGCCGCGGAGCTGGAACAGGCCGTGAAGGACGGGCCGCAGAAGACAATCGCCCAGCTCTTCAAGGGCGGCCCTAGCCCCGACAAATACGAGGACATGATTCAGAGCACGGAGCGGAACATCGCCGACAGTAACAACGGCGTGCAGCTGCGCGCCTGGTGGCTGCTCCGGATGCTCAACGATCCCCACCCGCTGCAAGAAAAGCTGACGCTGTTCTGGCACAACCACTTCGCCACCAGCAACGCCAAGGTGCAGAACGCCCGCTTCATGCTCGGCCAGTACGAGCTGATGCGCAAGTACGCCCTCGGCGACTTTTCCGCTCTGCTGCGGGAGT
>DATKHW010000071.1:0-9364 GCA_035546275.1 Gemmataceae bacterium | reverse complement strand
CGTGCACGTCCATGCCGCCGCCAAAGGCGAGGCCGCCCCCGCCGCCGGCTCCGCCGGCGCCGCCGACGGCCAGGTTGCCGTCGAAGTTGCTGCCGCTTACGGTGAGCGACGCCCCATTCAGGGCGAGAATGCCGCCGCCGGCGCCCACGAAGGCCGGGCTATTGGCCGCCCCGGCGTTGCCGGCGCCGCCGATGGCTTCGTTGTCCGTAAAGCGGCAGCCGCTGAAGCTGGCGTCGGCGAAGACGATCACGGCGCCGCCGATGCCCTGGGAGCTGGCGAAACCGGCCGGCACGGCGGCGCCGACGGCCTGGTTGCCAACAAACGTCGTGCCGCTGACGGTCGCGGACCCGTCCACGGAAAGGGCGCCGCCGTGGGCGCTGGCGTTGACGCCGTCGCTGCCGGGGACGCCGAGGGCCTGGTTGTTGATGAAGGTGCTGTTGGTCAGGGTGAGAATGCCGTCGTCGTCGATCGCGCCCCCTTCTGCGGCGCCTGTGCCGGGAGCAAAGCCGTCGAATTCCAGGTATGGATTTGTTGAGCCGTTCGGCGAGCCGATGGCCTTGTTGCCAATGAATGTCGTGCCGCTGATGATGGCCGTGGCAGGGTCAGGGCCGGTGATGGAGGAGCCGCCCACATTCTCCAGGGCGCCGCTCGCCACCAAGGCCCGGTTGTTGCTGAACACGTCGTTCGTGATGTAGACGGTGGCGCCGATCTCGTTGAGGACGCCGCCCCCGCTTTGCTGCGAAGGATCGGTCGTACTCATGGCGGCACCGTTGGCGATGGTCAGACCAGAGATGGCCACGGTCGCGCCGGGGCCGACGTCGAACACGCGACTGAGGTTGCTCCCGCTCACCGTCAGCTTGTTGGCGCCCGTCCCGTTGATGGTCATGTTGCTGGTGAGCCTCAACTGGCCGCTGGTAAGGGCGATGACGCCGTGGAGGCTTGGCGCAAAGTTGATCTGGGCGCCAGAGACGGCGTCGGCGGCCTGGACCGCGGCGCGCAATGAGTTGGGTCCGCTGTCGTTGAGGTTCAGGACGGTGAAGGTACTGGGCAGCCAGCGGTCTTCCAGCGCCTCCAGCCGGGGCCGGAGGGCGGCCCGTGGCCGTGGGGGCTGGTGGGCGCGCCGCCGGCCGCCCGAACTGGATCGCTTGCCGTTTCGCAGCCAGGAAAGGAACCCCATAATGCTTCTCCCTTCGGGAATTGGTCTGCGATAGAATGAAAACGCCATCCGTTCCGGCGCGCAGACCGGGCGCCGGGGCGTAATGGGGCCGGTGAGGTATCTTGCTTGGCGGTAAGGGCCTCACCGGCCGTTCGTCGCTTTGTGGGAGATTTCCAGCCTGCCCGACGGCGGGCGTGTCATTTTGCGTGCGGCTTCTCGTCCGGCGCAATCTTTTCCTGTGTACGGGCTAGCGCGTCGTCCACATCGCCCCACAGCATCCGCCACGGACGCCGCTCGGCCTCGGGTAGTTTGAGCAGTGCTTCCGACTCGCGAACGCCGGCAAAACCGGCGTCCGCGCGCCAGTCCTGCAAAACCTTGGCGACCATGGCCGAAGCACCCGCCCTGCCCGGATCCGAGTCAAGCAGGCGGCCCCACGCCTCCAGGTCGGCCCGCAGCCAGTCCAAGGCCTGCCGGCGGAGGCGCGCTCGCTCGCGGTCGTCGAGCTTGTCGACGTCCTTGCCTTCGCCGCAGCCCGCCAGCGCCGCGGCGCGGGCGGCGTTGCAGCGGCATCGGGCGCCCAGGTCTTCTGCAAGCTTGGGCTCCGCGGCGAAGGCTTCCTCGTAGAAGCGGACTGCCGCGCGGTTCAGGCGTTTGAGGGAACAAAGCGCGGCCGCGTCGATCCGCTCGCCAGTGCTGGCCGGCGTGGTCGTCCTGTCGAGGAAGCCAGGCAACCGTTCGTCCAACTCGACCAGGCGTTGGCACTGGCGCACGGACTGGCCCGAAGGGTCGCGCCACCCCGGGTTCTTGGAGCCGAGTGCCTGGCCGCGGCGCAGCTCATCCAGGGCCTCCCGGACTTCACCCTGCCGGCTCAGCGCTTCGCCGAGGTTATAGTGGGCCTCGGCATAATCCTCCCTGATATGAATGGCTTTCTGGTACTCCACGACGGCGTCGTCCACCTTGCCCTCGGCCATTAGCGCGTTGCCGAGGTTGTAATGCGCCTCGGCGTACTCCGGCCTGATCTGGATGGCTTCCTGATACGCGGCGACCGCCTCGGCCACCTGGCCCTTGGACCGCAGCGCGACGCCGAGGCTGTAATGGACCTCGGCAAAATCCTTTTTGAGGCGAATAGCCTCCTCATACTCCGCGATGGCCTCGTCCACCTTCTTCTTGGAACGCAAGGCCATGCCCAGTCCGTAGTGGGCCTCGGCGCTATCCTTCTTGATCTGAATGGCCTTCTGGTACTCCGCGATCGCGTCGTCCACTTGGGCCTTGGAAAACAGAGCCAGGCCAAGGCCGACGTGAGGCTCCGCATAGTCCGAATCGATGTCGATGGCCTTTTGGTATTCGGCGGCGGCTTTGTCCGCCTGGTTCTTGTTGAACAGGACCAGGCCGAGACCGTAATGGGCGTTGGCAAGATCCTCTTTGAGACGAACGGCCTCCTGGTACTCGGCCAGGGCGTCGTCCTGCCGCCCCTCGCGATAAAAAGCCGTGCCCAGCTCGCAGTGCGCTGTGGCGTCATCCGTCTTGATGGCGAGGGCGGCGTGGTACTCGTCGATCGCCTTATCGACCTGCCCCCTGGCGCGCAGGGCGTCGCCGCGGCTGACGTGAGGCGCAGCGTATGGCTGCGAGGCGAGGGCCAGCGATTGCTGATAGTCGGCGAGGGCGGCGTCCACCTCCCCCGCGTCCCTCAGAGCGTTGCCGCGGTTGAGATAGAGGCCGGGGTTGTCCGGGCGCAGCGCCAGCGCCGCCGTGTAGTAACGGACCGCTTCCGCCGCCTTGCCGCCTTGCTGCAACTCGAGAGCAAGTTCGACGTTGGCCCACAGATCGGTTGGGTGGGCGCGCTGGACCCGCCGCAAGAGTTCCAGCCGGGGTTGCTTGGCCTGGTCCGGCAGGTTGCGCGCCAGCAGAAGCAGGAAACTGGGTGGTTGCGTCTGCACGTCCGCCTCGCCGGCCAGATGCTCCAGGGCCTTCCGGTCCCCCTGGAGCCATGCTTGCCGCACCCGCACTCGCCACTCGTCATCGTCGGCGGCCAGCAGCGCGGCGAGCAGCCATTGCCGGGTCTGCGGATCCGCCTTGGGCGCTTGGAGACACTCGTCCAGCGCGGCGATGAGGTTTCCCTGGACCGGCGCAGGCCGTCCTTTAACGCGAGCGGCGACCTGGGCCGGCGTCGCGTCGCCGACGGCGATCTCGTACTGGCGGAGCGCGTCCCGGATTTCGGGGAAGGCGGCGGCGGCACGGGCGAAGCGATTCTCCGTCTCCTCGACGCGGCTTTGCGCCACCAACCGGATCTGCTCGAAGCGTGCCATGAAATCCTGGTCCCGCGCCGCCGCGTCGAGCCGCTCCTGGAGCGCCGCGCGCCGCTCGTCCCGTGCCCGGTCGGGGGCGGCCTCCCGAGCGAGCGCCGCCGTCCGATCCAACGCCGCCTGGGCCTCCGCCACTTTCCCCTGCCCCACGAGCAAGTCGGCACGATCCAGGACATTCGCCAGATCGTCGGTCGCCCTGGCCTGCCGCGCCGCCTGGTCGTGAATCACCCAGGCGACACCGCAGCCCAACGAGGCAATGAACAAAAGCACCAATCCCGCTATCGACAAGCCGACCTTGTTCCGCCGCGTGAACTTGCTGAACCGATACATGGCCGACGGCGGGCACGCCAGCACCGGCTCGTCGCGCAGGTAGCGCTCAACGTCGGCCGCGAAGGCGCCGACCGTGTCATAGCGCCGATTTCGGTCCTTTTCCAGCGCCTTCATCACGATCCAGTCCAACTCGCCACGGATCGCCGTGCTCAGCTTCTTCGGCTCCAGTCCTCGATTCGCCGCTAGCGCCGGCGACTCCGCGCTCGTGCTAAGCCGGACGCTAGGCCGCGGCGTCTCCTCCTCCCGGATCAGCCGCAGCGCCTCGAGCAGGCCTGTGTCCTTCAACCGCTGCCGCTCCAGCGGCGTCGTCCCCGTCAGGAGTTCATACAGCAGCACGCCCAGCGAATAGATGTCCGAGCGCGTGTCGACGTCCAGCTGGTTCAGCTGGGCCTGCTCCGGACTCATGTACTCCAGCGTCCCCACCAACGCCCCGAAGCCGGTGAACAACGTCTTGTCGGTCAGCGCCGGTCCCACCGCCTTGGCCACGCCGAAGTCGATCACCTTGGGCACAAGCTTCCCGTCATAGAGCGCCGCCAGCACGTTGGACGGCTTAAGGTCGCGGTGGATCACGCCCTTCTGGTGCGCGTGCTGCACCGCCTGGCACACCGGAACGAACAGCTCCAACCGTTGCCGCGGCGTCAGCTTGTACTCGTCGCAATACTTGGTGACGGGCGCGCCCTTAACCAGCTCCATGACGAAATACGGCCGGCCGGATTCGGTGGCGCCGCCGTCGAAGATCTTGGCGATGTTGGGGTGGTCCATCAGGGCCAGCGCCTGACGCTCCGCCTCGAAACGGGCGACGACCTGGCGCAGGTCCATGCCCGGCTTGAGGATCTTCAGCGCCACCTTGCGGCGCAGGGGCTCCTGCTGCTCGGCCATGAAGACGAGGCCGAAGCCGCCCTCGCCAATTTGCTCCAGCAGCTTGTACGGCCCGACGACCGCGCCGGTGCGCTCCCGAAGCGGCTCATCGACCGCGGCGATCAACTCTGCCGCAGGGCGATCCATGAACCGGCCGGAGTCCTGGTGGGCCTTCAGGAGTTGCTCGACCTGAGCGCGTAGCGCCGCGTCCCCCGCGCAGGCCCTGGCCAGGTACGCCGACCGCTCCGACGGGTCCTCAAGGTCCAGCGCAGCGAGGAAGATGGATCGCTCCGTCATGGCCGGAACTCCCGGCGGCCCCATGCCGGGGCCGCTGACAAAGAAGGCGCAATCCGCGCTGGGATCGCGCCAGATTTCCGCCATTTTTTCGCATAGGCGGCGACTGCGGCTATTCATTGCCCGGCGATAGCGCGACGCAGCCAGGCGCGGGCGTAAGCCCAGAGGCGATCCGCCGACCGGGCGGAGATGTGCAGGGCTTCGGCCGCCTCAGGGATGGACAGGCCGGCGAAGTAGCGGAGCTTGACCAGCTCCGCGGCCCGGGCGTCCGCGGCGGCGAGCCCGGCCAGGGCCTCGTCCACGGCCAGCACTTCCTCGGAGTCCTGCGCCGCGGCGAGGTTGGCGTCGTTGAACGTCACGCGGGCCAGGCCGCCGCCGCGTTTCCGGCTGTGCTTGCGCCGCGCCCGATCCACGAGGATGCGGCGCATGGCCTCGGCGGCCGCCGCGAGGAAGTGGCCTCGACCGTGCCACTGCCGGGCGTTGTCCACATCCACCAGGCGCAGGTACGCCTCGTGGACCAGGGCGGTGGCCTGAAGGGTCTGTCCCGGCTTCTCCTGCGACAGCCTCGCCGCCGCCAGCTTGCGCAATTCGTCGTAGACAAGCGGCAGGAGCTGCTCGGCGGCGCGCGGGTCGCCCTGCTCGATGGCAGACAGGATGCAGGTGACTTCGCTCATGCGCCATAGAATAACGGACCGGCCGAGGGCCGGCAAAGGAATTGCCGATCCGGAGAAGGGCAGCACGCGGCGGCATGGCCAAACCGTCCCGAGGTCCGCCCCTCACCGCCGCAGCCGGCGGCGATCAAGCGGCGCTCACGAGTCCTGGTTGACCAAACTGGCCTGGCGAAAGCAGGCGCGCAGGACGCTCCGGCCCCTTCGACATACGCTAGCGAGACGACGTCAGCAGCGCGCTCCGGGCCGACACACCGAGGTGAATACGCGTCGAGGCATTTTCTGCTGCGGCTCTCTCGACCTATGCGCTCAAGCCAGAGTCCGCCGCGCCCTCCGCGCCGACACACCGTGGGTTCGCCTCCACCCCGCCAACTCGGCCGGGGCCTCAACTGGCAGACGCCCTGGGCGTCGGGACTCAAAAACATATTAATGACGTGGACAAAGTATACGGACAGGGCATGAACTCCGCCGAGGAACTCGCGACGGCAAATCGTCTTGACAACGACGGGAGGCAACCTACCGTGGCAGTCGGCTTTGACGCCAGTTCCGCGAGCATCACGATTGACACGCCGCCCAGCGTGCTCGACCCCGACATCTCTCCTCAGCCCCTTCGTCCGATCCACTCCCTTGACACGGCCGTCGAGGACTTCATCCGGCTGGTGGCGGGAAACAAAGCCTGGTTCCTCAGCAACAGGATCTGCGCGACTGGCAGGGTCAATCTCACCGGCGTGGCCGGAGACGACGCGGCCCGTTGGGAGCTGGGCTTCCTCCAGGTGCGCCGGGTGACCACCTCCTGGGCCTGGTACAAGGCGGACTGGACGGACGGCGCCGCGGCGAACGGCGGCTCGATCCTGCTGCAGACCGGGAAGCCGCCGGCGATGCCCAAGCAAACCTGCCGCGACATCGGGGACGGTGGCCCCGTCGGTCAGATGTGGTACGCCCCGCCCGGGGACGCGAGGGGGAGCGCGCGGGCGTTCCCCCAGACGCTAACCGCCAACTTCAACGACGAGCCGAAGACGAACTTTCCCGCGGTGCTTTTGAATTCGCTCACGAAGCATCCGAACTTCCTGCGCGACGCGGAGGTGGAGCTGCTTTTCTGCACCGCCCTCGCCCTGCGGGAGCCGGGCGGGCGGTTCCACATTCTCAAGCACTTCTACTGGAACGTCCTATGGCAGGCGACCTTTCAGCCCGCCGATTTTGCGAACGCGCTGTACGGGCCGTGGCTGCCAGTGACGGTCTTGCGAAACGCCGTGGACGCCCACGTCAGTCAGGTCTTCGACGGGCCGCCCGATAGAGAGCCGTTCCGGAACGCACTCACCAGCGCCACGGAGACGGAGAGCTGCAACGACCTTCTTCACAAGGCCTATGACAGCGTTTTGAGCCCTCCGTTCGCCGGCCGCCGGGAAAACAGGGACCGGGACCACTTATTCGACGTGCGCGCGTGATTCTTCCTCTGCTCCGTCTACGCCGGGCGATGTGACCGGAGAGCCGAACAGAATGACACGATCTTACGCCGGTGCGTTTCGGACCGACGCACGTTTCGCGAATGAACCTGGCTGCGCCGGGCGATACGACCGGATGGCCGAACGGAATGACGCGATCTTACCGCGGTGCCTTGCACCGACGCGCGCAAGGCTGCCGCAGCCGCCCACCGCCAACCGCGAGACTTACAGGTGCGGATTCTGAAGCAGAGCCTGGCCGCCCTTTGCGATCCGCCGTCGAGAAAGACCGCGGTTCCGAGCCAATCTCCGCGAGCCCCTCTTGCCGCGTACCCAATGATGGTCACGTAACCGCCACGATGCGGCGGGCTTCATTCCTTGCCGTCGGCGTCGCCAACCCGTCCTCTCGCTCGGGCCGCTCAGAACACCCGGTACAGGCCGCCGTCGCCGCCGCCCGCACGCCCAGGCGGGAGCCCATGGCCAGTTCGGCCGCCGCATGGCCCAGCAAATCCCGGTCGTAAGCCGCCAGAGCGCCCAGGCGAATCCAGTAGGCGTCGGCCGGGGACCCTCGGCCGGCGTTTGCCCCGACACGCGCCCAGGAGGCTGGCCACAGGGACGGCCGTGGGGGCGACCGCCGGCCGGGCCTTGTCTCGCAGCAGGGCGTCGATTGCCAGATTGCAACCGCGCTTGCACCGCTCGACGTGCGCTTCAATGCGCCGGCGTTCCGTCGCCAACATGGGGTCGTCGCGATCGAGCGACCGGCGGGGCAATGCCTGGGAACGGCATGGCATATCGGGCGACATGTTTGCTCCTTTACGGCGGCGACGCCGTTTCATCTTCTTCGGCCGGATCGGGCGATTCCAGAAAAAGGCGCGTTAATCCGGCGGACGGCCGTGTAGTTACTGGTGAAGATGGTTGGCCCGCTCGGGCGGGCCTTCAAGGGGAAAGGGACGCGACTTCGATCCGCTCCCTCCCCGGTTCGTCGCGGCCTTGGACTCCGCAGTGTTGTGCGGTGGCTGCGATTGGGTTTCCAAAGCGAAAGGAGCTTTGTCGTGTCCAAGTTCATGCTGACGATGGGTTTGCTTCTGGGATCGCTGGCTAGCCTCGGCACGGTCGCCCAGGCCGGTGAAGTGCAGGGTCGGGCGAATGCCATGCGGATCAGCGCCGTGGCCTACGCCGCTTACTACCAGGGAGAGCAGGTGTACATCCTCTGGAACGGCAACTGGTATCCGGGCGAGATCCTGGCGGTGTACAATGGGAGAGGCACATACAAGGTCCACTACGACGGCTACGGCTCTGAATGGGACGAGGAGGTCGGTCCCGATCGCCTCTCCCCTCAGTAAGACGTCTTCTGCCCAAGGGCCATTGGATCCGTGGGCGTGGTAATCCGCCGGCTCGCGGAGCGAGTCGGCCACTTTTCCTGTCTCTGTGGTTCTCGTTAGCCCTGGGACGTGCTGGGATCCGCTGCAGCCGCACGACCGCCAGGTTCACTGGCTGGTCGTAAGCCGCCCACGCTGTGCCAGTCGTCACCAGGACCAACCTTCGGGGCGCACCGCCCCGAAGGTTCTTCTGTTCCGGGCGCCGAAAAGGGCGCCATGCTCCAATGAGACGGACACGCCGAAAAAGGGACAGCATGGATTTCTGCTTATTTGGAGCTGAAATTCAGGTTGCCCCCTTTTCGGGCGTCGGGCCACGCGCCATGACCTAGGGACGGCCCGCCATCATGCCCGGCCGGGTTCGGCGATTCCAGAAAAAAGCGCGTTAATCCGGCCGGCGGCCGTGTATTTACTGGTGAAGACGGTCGGCCCGCGCGGGCCGGTCTTCGGGGAGAAAGGGAAACGACTTCGATCCGTTCCCTCCGTCCCTTGTCCGTCCGGTTTGATCGGTGCAAGCAAGGGGCGATGCCAGGGACCCCGCGCAAACCCACACCGCGGAGGCATGTATCATGCCGTTCCAAGTCGTAAGAGCTTCCCGCGTCGGTCGGGAGATAAATGAGGCGGAAAAGGAGCATTCCAGCAAGGCTGGATGTCTCTTCGGCATAAGCCGTGGCAACCGCTACTTCTCCCGAGAGGTGCTGGAAGCCCTGATTACAACGGGCCTCGAACAACGAAAACGAGTTGTCCTCATGTTACCCGATGTACCCGCGGTGAGTACGCTCATGGCCTTGGGGTATTGCCTGACCGACGCCGAGCGAAGGAGCCGTCTCGACTTCAACTCCATGCAGCATCGCATCGGGAGAGTGCTGGAGGCCCTAACTCCGTCGCAACGGCAACTGGTCCGTGTACTGCGGTGGAAGGACCTCGAAGATCTTCCGCG
>DATKHW010000070.1:0-3336 GCA_035546275.1 Gemmataceae bacterium | reverse complement strand
GTCAGGATTGGAATCCTGACCCACGGTGCCGTGTGCGGTACGATGAACGCATGGAACCGCTGGAATCGCGTCTGAAGCAGCACGCCCGCAGCCTCGGCTTCGACCTCGTCGGGATCGCCCCGGCGGGGCCGGCCGACGGCTTCAATCGGCTGCGCGACTGGCTCGACCGCGGTTTCGCCGGCGACATGGGTTACATGCACCGCCATGCCGAGGCCCGGCGGCATCCGGCCGCGGTTCTGCCGAATGTGCGCAGCGTCGTCATGCTTGGCATGAATTACAATCCTGGCCGAGAAGAGGAAATAGAGGAGCGTCAATGTGGCCGCATCGCCCGCTATGCCCGCGGCGCCGATTACCATGATGTTCTGCGCGAGCGGCTCAATCGGCTGCTAGCGTGGCTGCAAGCCGAGCGTCCCGGCTGCGTCGGCCGAGGCGTGGTGGACACGGCGCCGTTGCTGGAGCGAGACTTCGCCCGCCGGGCTGGACTCGGCTGGTTCGGCAAGAACACCATGCTGCTCAACAAGCGACTCGGCAGCTACCTTTTTCTGGCCGCGCTGCTCGTCAACGCCGAATTGCGGCCGGATGCCCCGTTTGAGGCCATGCACTGCGGCTCTTGCACCGCCTGCCTCGACGCCTGCCCGACGGATGCGTTCGTCGGCCCCGGCGTCCTCGATTCGCGCCGCTGCATCAGCTACCTCACCGTCGAATTGAAGGGCGCCGTCCCGGCGGAGCTGCGCCGCGGCGTCGGCGATTGGCTCTTTGGATGCGACATTTGCCAGGAAGTATGTCCCTGGAACCGCAAGGCGCCGGCGGCGTCCGAGCCAGCGTGGCGGGCGCGGCCGGACCTGGAATCGGTCGATCCCATCGAACTGCTGGCGTTGACCGAGGAGGAATTTGGCCGGCGTTTCCGCGCCACGGCCCTGATGCGGACCAAACGGCGCGGCCTGCTGCGCAACGCGGCGCTGGTTTTGGGAAATGTCGGCGATGAGCGGGCGCTGCCGGCCCTGCGGCGGGCGCTGAATGATTCTGAACTGATCGTGCAGGAGGCGGCGGTATGGGCGATGACCGAGATCGAAAGGCGCGTTAATGCATCCCCGCCATTACCTCCGTCCCTTTCTTGTGCTTCTCCCAATCCTCCAGGCTGCCCGCCAGCTGCTCCACCGCGCGGCGCGTCTCCCCCACCGTCGCCCCCGGTTTGAGCGGCTCCCCGGCCAGGAGATAGATTCGCCGGCCCTTGGCCGGTTCTTTTTCCCATCGGTCCACGCGCACCGGCAGCACCACGGCCGACCGATCGGGGCCGATGTTCTCCAGCAACCGCTCCAACCAGCCGGGCGGGTACGGCCCATCCAGCGGCACGCCGACTACTTCCTTCCTCCCCAGCGCCTCTCCGGCCCGGCGCATAACATCGTTCCAGTCCGGCGACTCGCCCGGCCCCGCCGAGGTCAGCGAATCCCGCCGGGCCAGCAGCCGGGTCAGCCTCGACAGCGGCGCGTCGCCGGCCGTCCGCAGCAATATGAATCGGGTCGTCCGGTCCGTTGCGCTCAGCACGCTTAGGCACGCATCCAAATCCGCGGCGTTCGTCGCCAGGATTACGGGGCCGCTCGTGGGCAGATGATCAGCGCCGGATACTTCCAGACCATAGCGCCGCACGCGCCGCAGCCACAGCAGCGTCCGCAGGAACAGGTCCGGCAGCTGGCTGCGCAGGGCGAAGTAGGTCAGGAGCGTCATCACGGCCACGCTGACGAACAGCAGCGACGGCACCCGGCGCTGATCGTAAACAGGCTTTTGCGGCTCATCCGACGGGTGGACGTGGTAGTGCGTCACGCCTGCCAACTCGTACGACGCGACCTTGACCTCCGCTCCGTTCTTGAGGCTCCGTCGGACAGGGTCGATCACGACCGTCGGGCCGGCCGTCAGCCGCTGGTCGCCGACTTGCATCCAGTCCGGCCGGTCCCGCTCGCCGTGGACCTCGCCCAGCTTCGCCTTCGGCCCGTCCTGGGTCTGCAGCGGCGGCGCCAGGCCCGACAGGATGGCCCCCTGCGACATCACGTAGAATACCCCCAGGGCAACCATGGCGCCCGTGACGTTAAGGAAGTTACTGGTCGCCACCCAGTCGCCCTTGCTGGTCTTCGGCGCCCGGTGCTGGAGCAGGGCGTAGAGCGGCACGAGATAGAAGCCGGTTAGCAGGCCAATGACAATGATGCAGGCGATCAAGCCCGGCACGTATTGCAGCGAAAAGGCCGCCGCGGCGGCGACGACCGCCATGCCGAGCGAGCCGATCGGCACCAACCCCACCTCCACCTTGCCTCCCGACAGGTAGCCGACCAGCGGGGCTCCGACGCCGATGCCGACCGCCACCATGCCGACGACGAGGCTCACATCCAAGTCGTTCCAGCGCGGCGCTTGGGACTCGCCGTACATGTAAACCGTGGAACGCATGAAGGCGACGATGAAGGTGAAGAAGGCGATGCCGATGACCGCCAGCACCATCGGCCGCGAGCCAAGCATCTGGCGGATGTTCCCCAGCAGCGGCTTGTAAACGTAGGGGGGGAACGGCCGACCCGGGTTGGCGGCGGGCATCCGCTGGATGAGGAGGCTGGTCAGCAGGCCGACGACCGCCAGGCCGACCAGCACGAGACCGATGATGTACTCGCGGCCGTCGCAGTAATACGACAGGGCGCCGCCGCAGACGGTGCCCAGGATGATGGCGAGGAACGACAGCGATTCGAGGATGCCGTTGCCGCGCGACAGCATCTGCGGCTGGAGGATCTCCGGCATGGCGCCGTACTTGGCCGGGACGAAGAAGGCGCTGTGGAGACCCATGCCGAAGACAGCGGCCGTTACCACCCACGGCCCAGCCGCCGCCCAAGCGCCGCCGGGCTGCCCCATCCAGAACCCCGCCAGGGCGACGAGCGCGACCCCGACCTCGATGACCTTCCAGAGGACCAGCGCGTCGCGCTTACTGTAGCGGTCGGCCAGCCAGCCGGCGATGGTGCAAAAGACGGCCCAGGGGGCGTAGTAAAGGAACATCAGCCAAGTGATGGCTTCCTTCTCGCCCATCGCCCCGGTCTTGATGGCGAAGAACATGGCCGAGGCGTTGATGGCCTGGTCGTTGAAGGCGGCGAGGAACTGCGCCCCCAAAAGGCCGAGGAAGGTGCGCGACCAGAGCTTATCGGCGGGTTGAAACGACGCTGCCATGACGAATCGGAACCCTGGACGCCAGAAAAGGCCGGCCGACGGCGCGCCGTCGGCCGCAAAGCGGTACTATATCAGCTGGACGGCCAGCGGCCGCCCACTCTCGTGCCGGGGCTCCGCCCCGGCACGCACTGCCCGGCAGGC
>DATKHW010000069.1:0-3631 GCA_035546275.1 Gemmataceae bacterium | reverse complement strand
GGTGCACGTCGGCGGCCAGGTGGAAGTGGATATCGCCACGCTGGAGGAATCGAGGGAAACGGCAGGGCGCGGCGCCGGCGCGACGGCGGCCGTGGTGCCGGCCTGGGCGCCGCCTGCCGCGGAGCTGGTCTTCCCGACGGTGTTTCCCGACGACATTGAAGTCCAGGTCTTCTCGACCGCGACCGGCGCCGCGCTGGCGGCGGCCATCGAGCTGGTCAGTCCCGGCAACAAGGACCGTCCCGAAACACGCCGCGCCTTCGCCGCCAAGTGCGTCGCCTACCTGACGCGCGGCGTCGGCTTGATCGTGGTGGACATCGTCGCCAATCGGTCGGCCAATTTGCATAACGAGCTGATGGGCTTGCTGGGCCAGGGCGAGCCGTTCTTGCTGGCGCCGGCCGCATCGATCTACGCCGCGGCATACAAACCGTCGCGGCGGCCGACCGGGGACCAGATCGAATTATGGCCGCGGCCGCTGGCCCTGGGTCAGCCGCTGCCGGTGCTGCCGCTGGCCCTACGCAACGCCAGCGTCGTGCCGGTCGATCTCGAAGCGACCTACAGCGAAGCGCGGGAACGGAGCCGTTTGGGATGACAGGGGACAGAGTCGTTGATTCCACCCGACAGGAGGCGTCATGAGCGACCTTTGGGACGCGCTGCGTTTTGTGCTGCGTCGCGGCGCGTTTGCCGCGGACTTCAGCACCGCAGAGAAGATTGAGCTGCTCGCTCAGATGGTGGCCAATCTGGTCGATGAAGTCGAGATCCTGAAAAAGTACGCTTGGAGCACGTCCGGCCTCTCGCGGGAAGAATGGCAGGAGCGCTACCGCCAGGACCGCATGTGGCTGCTGTTTTCCGGCGCGGGAGGGGACCCGCCCTGCGCCGGGAAATACCGGCCCTACGTGAAAAATGCGCTGGAAACGGCGAAGGACCTGATCCCGGATCAGGCGAAACGGGAGGAAGAGATCAATAACCTCCAGATATTGACGTAATGAAGCCCCTCCGTCAGGACGACCCCCATGCGACGCGACCATTCCCTGCGCGACCGCCTTCCCGGCCGCCTGCCGCGGAACCACCGCCTGCCGCTGCTCTACCGTCTCCTCGATGCCCACGCCCCCGACGACGCCGGCCAAGCGGCCCTGGGCCGCGACGCCCGGTTGGCGATGGTCGAAGCGGCGCTCCTGGCGGCCGATGAGCCGTTGACCGCGCGGCGGCTGGCGACTGTGGCCGGTCTGGCCGATGCGACCGAGGCGCGGCGACTGGTGGAACGGCTGCGGGCGCTGTACGACCAGGACGGCACGGCGTTTCAGGTGGAGGAATTGGCGGGCGGCTGGCAGCTGCTGACGCGGCCGGAATATCATCCCTGGCTGGTCCGGCTGCGGCGGGCGGCGGCCGACGCCCGGCTGACGCCGGCCCTGCGCGAGGCGCTGACGATCGTGGCCTATCGGCAACCGATCACGCGGGCCGACCTGGAGGCGGTGCGCGGCGTGCAGAGCGGCGATGTGCTGCGGCAGCTGATGGAGCGCGGCCTGGTGCGCATCGCCGGCCGCGACGACTCGCTGGGCCGGCCGGTGCTGTACGCCACCACGAAGAAGTTTTTGCAGACATTCGGCCTCAAGAGTCTCCACGATCTGCCGCCGGCCGAGGGGGTCGCCCCGTCGAAGCGGAAGGACGAGCCGGAGGACGAGGGTCAGAAAAAGGCGGCAGGACCCGATTTAGGAGTAAATACCTAAATCGGGTCCTGCCGCCTTTTCTTTGCCGTCAACCGCCTGGCGCGGCCGTGTCAGCGGCTGGCCAGGGAGCGCGACGCCGGCTGAAGCAACAGGTCCAGCTCACCGCTGGCGAAGAGCTGATCGAGTGCGCTATGCTCGGCGCCATCCTCCGCGACGTGATCGAGACCGAAGCCGCCGGTCATTAGGTTCCGGCCCGGGCCGCCGGCGACCGGGCCATTGCCCGTCCCGCCCACCGGGGCGCCGTCGCCCCCGTCGAGTCCGGGCGTCGCGGCGACGCGGCCGTCCATCAGGGAAACGCTCGACCCGGAGAGGGCCGATTCCCAGCCGAAGGCGCCGGCCGAATCCATCAGCACGGCCGGCAGCGCCCCAGGGGCCAGACCCGACGCCGCGCCGGTGAGGGGGCTGGGCAACGCGGCCGCCTTCATGAAGCGATCGGCGTTCGTATCGATCAGCGACAGGTTGCCGTCGGTGAACGTCCGCCGCACCGTCCCCGGCGCGAGGTATTCGTACATCACCGAGGACGGATCGACGCTCTCGCCCAGCCCCACGGTGTGGGCCAGCTCGTGCGTGGCCAGGGTCAGGAAGTCGTACTGGCCGGCGCCGATGGCGCTGGCGTCGGAGCCGGTGTAGTAGTTCCAGCCCACCGTGACGATGTAAACGTCGTTGCTCGCCGTCGTGTAACCGAGGACGCCGTCGCTGGCGTCGCCTTCGGGCGTGGTCGAAGCGAAGTGGATCGTCACATCCGCGCTGGCGCCGTCCGGGGCCCAGCTCAGGTTGACTCCGTAGGAGCCCAGCGCCGTGTTCAGGTACGTCATCGCCGCCGTGACGTCATTCAGCTCGTTGGGATCGATGCCGTTGCCGGCGTCGTCTTCGGCCGTGACGGTCAGGATGCCGTTGCTGATCCAGTTGGAGGTGGAGGCGGCGTAATCCGAATTGGCCCCGTCGGTGAGCTGGAAGGCGCCGGCGTTGCCGGTCACCGTCAGCGTGGCGACGACGAGCGTGCCCTTCACCGTGGCGTTGCCGCTCAGGCCCACGTTGGCCGCCGGGGCGTAGACGGTGCTCGTGATGCCGGCCGCGCCGTTGCCGCCCAGGGACAGCGCCCGGCTGTTGCCGCGCGACTGGAAGATCACCACGCCGGCGTACGGCCCACTCGTCGGGCCCGAGAGGTTGATCGTGCCGTTGCCGCCCAGCGAGATGCCGCCAAAGGTCCCGCCGTCGGTCGTGCCGTTGTAGCTGCTGCCGGCGTTGAAGATCAGGACGCCGCTGCCGCTCAGGTTGGCGTTGCCCGAGACGCTCAAACCGCCGCCCTCGATGATGTAAGTGCCACAAGTCAAGGTCACGCTGGCGTTGCCGGACACCTGGATCGACGTGTAGATGCCGGGGCAGAGCGTCTTGCTGCTATTGCCCGCGACCTGGACCGCGCCGTAATTCGTCAGTCCGGTCACGCTCGGCAAGGGCAGCGCGGCGAGCGGGTCACTGGTGGTCGTGGGCGAGCCGGTCGTGCTGACGGTCGCGTTGCCGCTCTTGCTGACGCCGCCGGCCACGAGGACACCGCCGGCGGCGCTGATCTGGGCGTTGCCGCTGGCGTTGATCGCGTTGGCGGCGCTGGAGTCCACAACCAGCATGCCGGGCAGGTTGACGATGGCGTTGCCCGTCACGGTCAGCGCGCTGCCGACGGAGGTGTTGAGAATGTAGGCGGACCCGGACGCCAGCGTGACGGTGAGAGTGCCGTTGATCCGCGTGGGGCTGTAGTCGGACAGCAGGCCCGTCCCGTTGGCCAACGTGCCGGTGATCGGATAGCTGCCGACGGCGGCGGAGGCGGTGTCGCCGGGGCTGCTGTAGGTGATGGCCAGCTTCTCGCCGTTGACTCCGGTATTGATCGTGGCGCCGAGATCGTGAGCCAGATT
>DATKHW010000068.1:0-16363 GCA_035546275.1 Gemmataceae bacterium | reverse complement strand
CAGCTGAAGGTCGACGGCAAGCCCGGGCCGTGGCTCGGCGGATTGACGTTCGATCCGGCGGCAGTTTCGGAGGCGTGGTGCCACGAGCGCGGCTACGTTTGCTTCATTCAGGAGATGCACCGGCGCCACGTGAAGGCCGGCGAGACGTTCGGGGCCGCCTACGCCGTCGGTTACTTCGATGATATTGCGTCGATGGAAAAGCTTTGCGATCGTTACAAGAACTGCAAGAACCTGATCGTGGCCGACGGCGCGTTTCGTCTGGAATGAGGGCCGCCGCGGCCGATGTTTGTGAGCTAAGCTATGGTCAGGGCCGACCCCTCGGGGCGCTTGCGCGTCCCGGTTCGCCCATTCCGCCTCGGCCGAATCGAGACCTTGGGAATGGTCATCGACACCGTTGACACCCTGCTGGCCGTCCTCCGCCGCGTGCAGCTGCTGGCCGCCGCGCAGGTGGACGAGATCAGCCGGGCGTTGGCCGCGGAATATCACGACCCGTATGAGCTGTCCAGCTACCTCGTCGAGATCGATTGGCTGACGGAATATCAGCGCCGGCTCCTGTTCGAGGGCCGTTGGGGCGAGCTGAACGTCGGGCCGTATCAGGTTTTGGACCTGCTCGGCGAGGGCGGCGTCGGCGAGGTGTACAAGGCCTGGGACACGATCCGCGGCCGCGTCGTCGCTCTTAAAGTGCTGCGCCAGCACTTGGCCGTGCGTCCGGAGGCCGTGGCGGAGCTGCGGCGCGAGCGACAAGCGGTCATCCATCTCAATCATCCGAATATCATCAAGACCTACGACGCGGCGTCGGTGGGAAGCGTCCATTACTTCGCGATGGAGTACGTCGAGGGGATGGACCTGCACCACTACGTGCAGCGCTGCGGGCCGTTGCCGGTGGAGCAGGCGTGCGATTACGCCCGGCAGGCGGCGCAAGGCTTGCAGCACGCGCACCAGGCGGGACTGGTGCATCGAGACGTGAAACCGGCGAACCTGTTCCTCATCAATCCGCCGCTGGCCGCCGCCGCCGCCGCTGCGGTCCGCCGTCGGCCGCCGGAGCCGATCGTCAAAGTAGTGGATTGGGGGCTGGCTCGCCTGAAGTCGGCCGGCCCGGATGGCGAGAACGCCAGCGTGTTCGACGTGGACGCCGAGAAAGGTCTGCTGATCGGCACGGCCGACTACATCGCCCCGGAACAGTCCCAGGACGCCACGCTCGTGGACATCCGCGCGGATATTTATAGTCTGGGATGCGTCCTGTTTTTCCTGCTGACCGGTCGGCCGCCGTTCGCCGGGCCGTCGCTGATGCAGAAGCTGCTGCAGCACCAGGACGAGCCGGCGCCGCCGGTGAAGTCGCTGCGGCCGGACGTGCCCGAAGAGCTGAACGCCTTGCTGCTGCGAATGATGGCCAAGTACCCGGAGAACCGCTTTCAGATTCCGCTGCTGGCGGCGGCGGCGTTGAAGCGTTTCTGCCCCGGTCCCGGCGTGGGCATGGCCGGCCTGTCCGGGACGGCCGGCGGCGCGGCCTTTCGTCCATCCAGCTCGGCCAGTCTGCTGCGGCCGGCCAGCAACGCCAATGTGCAGCGGCCCGGCAGCGCGGCGGCCCTATCGCGTCCGGCCACTGCTCCCGCGCTCGGCAACCCGGCCAGCTCCAGCAACTTGCCGGGGCCGGGCGGCGACTCAAATCGTTATCCACCGCTGGGACGCTAAGAGCGTCCGGAAGAAAGGGCGTCTGGAACTGTGATTTTAGAGTTCCAGACGCCCTTTCTTCCGGACGCACTTAGCGGCGCGGCTGCGACGAATTCCTCAACCCGTATCCACAATCAGCACATCTACGCCGCGGGGCATCTCGCGGGTCAGCCGATCCAGCGGCGACGGGCCGAACCACGTCTTGTACCACGGCCGACGCGACCGACCCAGCACGACGACCGTAATTCCGTTGTCTCGCACATAATCGGCGATGGCGGAGGGAAAATCCTTGCCGCTGTACGTGGTTACAAAGGCGCCAAGCTTGAGGGCCAGGTCCTGGGCGTCGGCGATTTTGCGCTGGGTAGCCGCGTCGATGCGGTCGATGCGCTCGGCCGGGGTGCGGATATAGACGGCGTGCCAAGGTGCATGCATCCGGTCGGCCAGCCGCGCTCCCTTGCGCAGCAGCAGCGGCGCGTTGGGGCTGCGGGAACTGAGGCAGACCATCACGCGCCCGGCCCCACTCGGCGGTCCGTCGGTCTTGGCGCTGTGCCGTCGGCGATCCAGCAGGTGGGCGATCTCCTCCGAGGCCAGCTCGCGCAGCCGGCTCAGGTTGCCCTCCTGAAAGAAATTGGCCAGGGCGCTCTCGATGCGCTCGGCGGGATAGACCTTTCCCGCCTTTAAGCGCTCCTGCAAATCTTGCGAAGCCAGGTCCACGTAAACGACTTCGTCCGCCTCCGCCAGGATGTAGTCCGGCACGCGCTCCTTGACCTTGACGCCGGTGAAGCCTTCGATCATGTCGTAGAGGCTTTCGACGTGCTGGATGTTGACCGTCGTAATGACGTTGATTCCGTCCCTTAGCAGCTCTTCCACGTCCTGATAACGCTTGGCGTTGCGGCTGTCGGGAGCGTTCGTGTGGGCCAGCTCATCGACGAGCGCGACCGTCGGCTTGCGCCGCAGGAGCGCGTCCTGGTCCATCTCTTCGAGCGTGACCCCGCGGTACTCGATGCGGCGGCGCGGGACCTGTTCCAGGCCTTCGATCAGCGCCGCGGTGTCGGCCCGGCCATGTGTCTCGACCACGCCGACGACGAGGTCCACGCCCTGGCGCTTGAGGACGTGAGCGTCTTGCAGCATCTTGTACGTCTTGCCGACGCCGGGTGCAAAGCCGAGGTAAATTTTGAGCCGGCCGCGCTGCTGGGCGCGGATGAGCGACAGGAAATGCTCCGGCGGCGGCCGGCCCGCTTCATTGTTCTCGTTGGTCATGGCGCGGCGCTCCCCGCCTCACTACCCTCCCCCCCCGAGTTGGGGAGGGCGAGGGCCCGGCGCCAGACCGGCACGGTGATGCGAAACACCGCGCCCTTGCCCGGCTGGCTTTCGCAGACCACTTCGCCGTGATGGGCTGTGACGATTTCGCGGACGATGGCCAAACCGAGGCCAGTTCCACGGCTTTGTGTGCGTCCGGGGACGCGGAAGAACTTCTCAAACAAGTGCGGCAGATATTCCGGCGGAATCCCCAGACCCGTGTCGGTCACGGAGAAGCGCACCCGGTCGTCTCCCAACGCCGAGGCTGACAACGTGATCCGACCCCCCTCGTCGGTGTGGGCAAGGGCGTTGTCCAGCAGATTGCCCAGCGCCAGGCCGAAGCGCTGGGCGTCCACCGCCGCGGCGGGCAATTCCGCGGAGGCCTCGACGACCAGCTCGACTCGCTTAGCGACCGCCCGCGGCCGCAAGGCGTCCGCCGCCGTTTGCAGCAGGGATTGCGGTTCCTCCGGCCGAATGTCCAGCGCCGCGCCGCCGTGCTCCAGACGGGCCAGCGCCAGCAGATGCTCGATGGTCTTGAGCAGCCGCTCGGCGTTGTCGCGGGCGTCCACCAGCAGCTCCGTCTGCTTGGGCGTCAGGGGGCCGACCGTCTCCTCCAGCAGCAGATGGAGCGCCAGGCGCACGCCGGTCAGCGGCGTCTTGAGCTCGTGGCTCACGGTGGCCGCCAGGTCGCTCTTGATCTGGTCCAGCAAGCGGAACCGGGTCACGTCGCTGAGAACGACCGCGGCGCCCAGTGTGTCGCCATACGGATCGCGGATGGGTAAAATCTGCGGCAGGTAGGCGCGCTCCTCGCCGTCGAGGCGGAAGCCGATGGTCTGGTCGAACGCCTGGGTGAAGAACGGCTGCTGCTTCCGGAGCGCGTCGTCGATCGGGCCGCGCAGCGGTTCCGGCGGCTGCCACGGCTCCGGAGCAGCCGGCGCTTCGCCGCGCGGATCGCCGCCGCTCACGCCGAGGACGCGGCGCGCGGCCGGATTGGCCATGTCCACGGCCCCCCCGGGGTCTAATACCAATATCGGATCAGGAAAGGAGTCGAGAACCGCTTGCCCGGTGCGCTGGGCGCGCAGAAGCCGCGAAGAATGCGACTGGCGGTAGTCGCGGAGCTGTCGGATCATCTGGTTGAAGGCGTGGGCGACCTGGCCAATCTCATCGTCGGCGGCGGCAATGACCACGTTCAGGTTGCCCGCCCCGACGGCATCGGCGGTATGAGCCAGGCGTCCCAGCGGACCAAGCACGGCTCGCAGCGTCGTCCACGCCAGGAGCGCCGCCAGCAGCGCCGCGATGAGCAGTCCCGCGGCCAAGCCGACGCACCACGCCGCCGCCCACCACTGGGCCCCGGCGCTGGCTCTTTGCATCTCTTTTTCGTTGAGCAGACGGACGGCGTCCGCCGTTTCGCGCACCTGCAGAAAGCGGGCCTTCGGCCCGGCGCCATATGCTTGTTCGGACGGTTGCTTCAAGAACTCATCGGCGGCCAGGCGATAGTCGTCGAGGTTTTTCCCAAGCTCCTTGGCCAGTCGGTCCTCATCCGGATGGATCGTGATGTTGTGATTTTCCAGATCTTGCTGCTTGCGGACCTCGGCCCAACCCTTGTCGAATTGCTGCTGCACTCCGTCCGGCCGGCGCAGGAACATGCGGAGCGCGTCGTCCACGTCGTCCAGCGCCCGATTCAGATCGACCATGTAATCTACGCTGCGCAGATTGTCGCGCAGGATGTCATCGATGCTGCGGCCTACGTGCAGCAGCAGCGCGACGTCGGCGGCGCCAAGGATGGCGGTGAGCAGAAGCAGCGGGGCCACGGTCAGCAGAATGCGGGTGCGCAGCGACATGATTGGTGGATGTCCCGGTTCGATCCGTCGGTTTTATCGCAAAGCATCAGAGGCCATAGCGTTTTCGCTTGCGGTACAGCGTGCTGGGGTCGATGCCCAACACCGTGGCCGCTTCGTCCAATGACGGCGTCGCGGCCAGCACGCGGCGGATGTGTTCCGACTCCAGGGCGTCCAGAGTCACGCGCCCGCCGATCTCGACGCGCGCCGGCGGCGGCGAACCGATCGGGGCCGGCAATTGCGCCAGGTCGATCTCGCGTCCCGCTGCCAGGATGACGCCGCGCTCCACGGCGTTGCGCAGCTCACGGACGTTGCCGGGCCAGCTGTAACGGGCAAGTGCGGCCTCGGCGGCCGGCGTGAACGCCTCCGCCGGCTTGGCCGACTGCCGGCCGAAAAACCGCAATAAGCGCCTCGCCAGAGGGAGAACATCGCCGGGCCGCCGCCGCAATGGCGGCAGCTCGACGTCGATCACGTTCAAGCGATAATAAAGGTCCTCGCGAAACCGCCCGGCGGCCGTCTCCGCCTGCAGGTCGCGGTTGGTCGCCGTCAGGATGCGTACATCCACCACACGCGTCCGCGTCTCGCCGACCCGCTCATAAGCCTTGTCCTGCACCAGCCGCAGCAATTTGGGCTGCACCGTCAGCGGCAAGTCGGCGATCTCATCCAGGAACAGCGTGCCCCCGTCGGCCGCGGCCGCCTTGCCCGTGGTGTCCGCCACGGCGCCCGTGAACGAACCCTTAACGTGGCCGAACAGCTCGCTTTCCAGCAGTTCCGCCGACAGGCTGGGGCAATGCACCGTCACGAACGGTCCGGCCGCGCGCGGGCTGCGTGTGTGCATGGCCCGTGCCAGAACGCCCTTGCCGGTGCCGCTCTCGCCCCGCAGCAGCACCGTCGCCTCGCTGGCCGCCGCTTGAAACGCCAAATCGAGGGCCTGCTGCATGACCGGCTCGACCGTTTCCAGGTCGCTCTCCGGGTACGCCTCGCGCACCTGCTCGCGCAGCTCCGCCACCTCGCGCCGCAGCCGTCGCATCTGCCGCCAGCGTTCCAGCGTCACGCGCAGGTCGTCGGGGGTGAACGGCTTGGGCAAATAGTCGAAGGCGCCGCGGCGCATCGCCTCCACGGCCGAGGCGATCGTGGCGTACGCCGTGACGACCACGACGGCAAGGTCCGGCGCGTCGCGCAGCAGCGCCGGCAGCACATCCATGCCCGCCTCTCGACCCAATCGGAGATCGAGAAAGGCGGCGTCGAAGCGCTGCTTGGACAGCAGGCGCAGCGCCTCGGAACCCGACGACGCCTCGGCCACGGCATGCCCCATCGTTTCCAGCGTGGTGCGCAGGGTCCGCCGCAGGCTGGCCTCATCGTCGATCAGCAGTATGTCCATCGGAGATGTCCTATGGGCCGCCGTCGGGGCCGGCCAGAGCGAGCCGACGCCGCGGCGCGTGTGCATTTTGCACAGCGGACCGGGCGATTTGCAAGGCGAACACAGAAGGAGGACGGCGAGACGCGAACGCAACGCCTTGAAGCCCAAGGGGCCGCGCCGAGGCCGTCGTTCTGGTATGCGTTGTGCCTCCGCGGTTGGCTTCGCGCTTCACCAGCGACCCGGTCCCCGCACAGGATGGTGGGCATGTGGACGTTCGCAGCCGTCGTGGTCTTGCTCCTGGTCGGCCTGTCGTTCCCGCTCGGCTGCTGCTTGGAGTGGATCATCGACGGTCGCTACGCACCGCCGCGCTGGCTGGCCTGGCTGGAGCGGCGCATCGACACGGGGCCGCAGAACTGGAGGCAATACGCCTTTTCGCTGATTCTTTTCAGTACTCTGCTTTTCGCGGTCGGGTATCTCTTCCTTTGCTTGCAGCCGTGGGCGCCGGCCAATCCCGACGGCAAATCGGCACTTGCCCCTTGTACGATCTTCAATATCGTCATTTCCTTCCAGAGCAACACCAGCCTTCAGCATTACTCCGGCGAACAGCATCTGTCGTATTTCAGTCAGATCGCCGTCATTGTCTGGCTCATGTTCGCCTCCGGCAGCGTCGGTTTCGGCGCCCTGGCGGCGGTCATCCGCGGCCTGCGCGGCGACTCCCACATGGGCAATTTCTATCTCGACGTTTGGCGCGGCCTGGTTTACGTCTTCCTGCCGATCAGCCTGATCCTGGCCGTCGCCTTCGTCGCCGCCGGCGTGCCGATGACGTTCGGCGCAGCGGCGATAGTGCATCCGCTGGACGGCGGCGAACAAACCATTTGCCGCGGTCCGGTCGCCGTGCTGGAGCCCGTCAAGCACCTGGCCAGCGTCGGCGGCGGCTTCTTCGGCGCCTCGTCCGCCCATCCTTTCGAGAACCCCAACGCCTGGACCAATTGTGTCGAGTGCGTCGCCATTCTTCTTCTACCGTGCGCCCAGGTAATTCTATTCGGCAGGATGCTCCGGCAGATGCGTCATGCTCTGGTCCTTTACGGCGTCATGCTCGTGCTGCTCGTCACCGTGATCGGTTGGGCCGTCCGCTGGGACGCGGGCAAGCCAAATCCCGGTCTGACAGGGACCAAACACACCGTTTACAATGAAGACGATTCCGCCAAGCGGCTGGAGCTGGCGGAGGCGCCGCCGTTGCCGGTGAACCAGTCGTCCGGCAATCTGGAAGGCAAGGAGCTGCGTCTCGGCGCCCCGGCCTCCGCCGTGTTCGTCGCCGTCACGGCGGCCGGAGATTGCGGCTCCGTCGATTGCATGCACGACAGTCTGGATCCCCTGGCGCTGCTGTCGGCGTTCGTCGGCATGTGGCTCAACTGCATATTCGGCGGCAAGGGCGTCGGCCTCATCAATCTCTTGCTCTATCTCATTCTGGCGGTGTTCCTGGGCGGCCTGATGGTCGGCCGCACGCCGGAGTACCTCGGCCGCAAGGTCGAGGCGCGCGAGATGAAGCTGGCCATGCTCGCCCTGCTTGTCCATCCAATCATCATCCTGGCGCCGACTGCCCTGTTCGCTGTGCTGAGCTGGGGTCCGCAATCGACGGGCAATCCCGGGCCGCACGGATTCGCCGAGATCCTGTACGAGTTCAGTTCGTCGGCGTCCAACAACGGGTCGGAACTCAGCGGCCTGCATCAGACATCGGGCCTCGACGCCATCGACCCGCAATCTCCGCCGGCGCCATACAGCCCGCAGTGGGACACGGCCACCGGCGTCGTCATGTTATTCGGACGATTCCTCTCCATTATAGCCGCGCTGGCATTGGCGGGCAGTCTCTCCGTCAAGCCGGCCATTCCCGTCACGGTGGGGACGCTGCGCACCGACACGCTGACCTTCGGATTTTTTCTGCTGGGAGTCGTTTTGGTAGTCGGCGCGCTGCTGTTCCTGCCGGGCGCCGTCCTCACGACCGCAGCGGAGCATTACGGGCCGATGCCGTTTGGAAAGTGACGGGAGCCTTTATGAAGTTGCCGATGGACGCGCTCACGCTGTACGGGTTGTTCGCCGTCGGCGCGATGCTCCTTTTCTACGCCCTAGAAGACCGGTCACGAAATTACATCCTGGCGTTCGCGGCCGCCTGCGTCTTGGCGGCAGTCTACGGCTTTCTCCAAGGAGCCTGGCCCTTCGGCCTGGTCGAGCTGGTTTGGTCCGGCGTGGCGGTGCGGCGCTGGTGGAAAGCGCGCCACATTGGCACGAAATGATCGTCAGCAAAGGCCTTTTGCAAGCGCGATCGTGCAGATTGCAACTTAAGGGAGTGAGCCGCCGCCAGTCCTTTCAGCGCAAGTGCCATGATCGCAAGACTCCGCACGCATCGAGGTGTTTCGGTACGCCGCTTGCAATTTGGCTTGGCGCCACGGGCTACGCCGGTCTACCCTTCGACCGCTTCGGCCGAGGTTTTCTCCTGCGCGCCCGAACCGAGAATGACAATGAAACGCAACCAAACCGATCAACGGACGCCCGCCATCGCCTGGCGCCGGGTCGTCGGTCGGGCGCTCGTGTTTGGCCCTCTGGCGGCGACAATGGGCTTCATGGTCGGTGCCGTGTGCGGCGCGGTTCTGTGCCTGGCCGACGGCGCGCCGTGGGCCTTTGCTCTGTGGTGGAGTCTGCGCGGCCTGTGCGGCGGTCTGGCCGCCGGGGCGATCATGGGTGCGGTAAGCGGGATCTATCATGTCGAAGAAACCGCACCTGCCGCGAACCCATCCCGAAAGGCGTCGGTTCCTCACAGTCTGTTCGGGGTTGCTGCGCGGCCACTCCTCACCTACCGCCGCAACGTCGCACGGCCCGGCAATTGATTCGACGACGCCCTCCGATTGATGTCGTGGATTTTAAGGAGATTCCATGTACGCAACCATCCCCTGGAACGGCATTTACTACCCGCTGTTGCTGCTGCTCGGCCTGCTCGTGATGGCCCTGCTGTTCGCCTTCATCGCCGCCTGCGACAAGATCTGAAAGGAGCGCGTCATGACCTGGATGATCTGGGTTTCCCTCGTCATAACCGTGTTCCTGTTCATTTATCTCCTCGTCGCGCTGCTGCGCCCCGAGTGGTTCTGAGAGAAAAGGCTTCCTGCCATGACGGTATGGATTCTCCCCGTGCTGCTGATCGTCGTCTCCACCGCGGTCGCCGTGCCGCTGGCGTACTTCATCGCCTGGATCATGGACGGCAAGTACAAGGCGCCGCGCTGGCTGCGCTGGCTAGAGGCCCGTGTGGACACCGGGCCGCAGACCTGGAAGCAATACACGGTCGCGCTGTTGCTGACGAACACCATGATGTTCGTCTTTGGCTTCCTGGTGCTCTGGCTGCAGCCGTATCTCACCTGGCTGCCGTTCAACTCCAACCTGGGGGACAACAGCCATGAAGCTCTTGCGCCCGGCACGATCTTCAATACGGCGATCTCGTTCTTTACCAACACCAACTGGCAGGACTACTCAGGCGAGGTGCATTTTACCTACTGCAGCCAGATCTTTTTTGTGATCTGGAACATGTTCCTGTCGGCCTCCGTCGGCGTCTGCACCCTGATGGGAATCATCCGCGCCTTGCGCGGCGACAAGACCATTGGCAACTTCTATCTCGACATGTGGCGCTCGGTGATGTACCTGTTCCTGCCGCTGGCCTTCGTCACAGCCCTCCCGCTGATGGCGGCCGGCGTCCCCATGACCATGGAGAACTACGCCCAAGTCAAAAACCTGGACACAGACTCCAGCGGCGGCGACCAGTCGCAGACCATCGCCCGCGGCCCGGTGGCGGCGCTGATGACCATCAAGCACCTGGGCACCAACGGCGGCGGCTTCTTCGGCGCCAACTCCGCCCACCCGTTCGAGAACCCCAACGCCTGGACCGACTTCCTGGAAATCGTCAGCTTCATGGCGTTTCCGTTCGCTCTGGTGTTCACATATGGCAAGATGCTCAGGCGAATGAAACATGCCGTCGTCATCTACTGCGTCATGCTCTTCATGATGCTGTGCATGGTCGGAAACGCGGTCTACTTCGATTCCGTGCGGCCCAACCCCGGCCTGACAGGGGAGCCGCAAACGGTTTACAACAAGGACGATCCGGCCAAGAAGATCGAACTGGCGGAAGTCCCCCCGTTGCCGGTCGATCAGAATGAAACCGGCAATCTGGAAGGCAAGGAGCTGCGCTTCGGCCGCTCCGGCGGCGCCACGTTCGCCACGATGACCACCGCCATCTCGTGCGGCTCGGTCAACTGCATGCACGACAGTCTCAATCCGATGGCCGGACTCACGCCCTTCACTGGCATGTGGCTCAACTGCGTCTTCGGCGGCAAGGGCGTCGGCGTCGTCAACATGCTGGTCTACATCATTGTGGCCGTATTCATTGCCGGTCTCATGGTCGGCCGGACGCCGGAATATCTCGGCAAGAAAATCGAGGCCCGCGAAATGAAGCTGGCCATGGTGGCGATGCTCATCCATCCGATCATTATCATCTTACCTGCCGGCATCTGCGCCGCCTTTCCTCAGACGGCCCAGGCGGAAACCAACCCGTCGGCGCATGGTTTCTCGCAGATCCTTTACGCATACAGCTCGTGCGCGGCCAACAACGGCTCGGCGTTCGGCGGCCTGGGCGCTACCTGGGGCTTCAACAATCCGAAAGCGCCGCCCAACGCGGCGCCTGCGGCTCCGGCCGAGCCGTACCTCGACGTCGCCATGGGGATCACGCTGCTGCTGGGCCGATTCATTCCGGTCGTGGCGCCGCTGGCGCTGGCCGGCGGATTGATCGTCAAGAAGCCGACGCCGTTCACCGTCGGAACGCTGCGCACCGACACGCTCACGTTTGGATTGTTCCTGCTGGGAACGATCCTGCTGGTGGGGGCGCTGCTGTTCATGCCGGCGGCGATGCTCGGTCCCGTGGCCGAACACCTGGGGCCTATGCCCTTCGGCAACTGAAGCATCCGGGCGGGCGGGGGAGAGAGGCATGTGGACGCGACACCCCGCAGAGGCCGAAACCCCCGCCCACCGGAATACTTTATCTCTCGTTCCCAGGCTCTGCCTGGGAACGCACTGCCCGGCAGGCTCCGCCTGCCGGATCATGCAGAGGCGAGGCAGAGCCTCGCAAGCAGTGCGCTCCCAGGCGGGGCCTGGGAGCGAGGAAGCGCGGTCAGAATCCGATACCCAAGGACAAGTGAAATAAAGCCATGTCCACCATCATCCCGCCGCCCTCGGTCGTCGAAGCCAAAACGGCCCGGCGCATCAGCCGCCGGCAGGGCCTGTTCGCACCGGAGCTGCTGAAAACGGCGCTAGTCCGCTCTCTCATCATGCTCCGGCCGGACATCCAGTGGAAAAACCCCGTGATGTTCACGGTCGAGATCGGCACCATCCTGTCGATTCTCTACACGATCGCCAAAATCTTCGATCCGGCCGCCTACGCGCCGACGATTCTGTACCTGATCGCCCTGGACATTTGGCTGCTTCTGACGGTGCTGTTCGCCAACTTCGCCGAGGCGCTGGCCGAGGCGCGCGGCAAGGCCCAGGCCGACGCGCTGCGCAAAACCCGGCAGGAGACGCCGGCCTACAAGGTGCGCCGCAGGGACGACGTGCCGCAGGTCATGGAGCTGCCCGCAGCCTCCGTCGCGGGAGGAGGAGCGAGGAACGGGACGGCGTCGGGCTTGCTCGAGGAAACGGTTTCGACGGCGTTGCAGGCCGGCGACCTGGTCGTGGTTGAAGCGGGCCAGGTCATTCCCAGCGACGGCGAAATCATCGCCGGCATCGCGTCGGTGGACGAATCGGCCATTACCGGCGAGTCGGCCCCGGTGGTGCGCGAGGCCGGCGGCGACCGCTCCGGCGTCACCGGCGGCACGCGCGTCCTGTCCGACCGCATCGTCGTGAAGATCACGGCGGGGGCGGGCAACACATTTCTCGACCGCATGATCGCGCTGGTCGAGGGCGCCATCCGCCAGCGCACACCGAATGAAATCGCTCTGTCGCTGGTGCTGTCGAGCTTCACGCTTATCTTCCTGATCGTGTGCGCCGCCCTGTGGCCGATGGCCCTCAACAGTGAGCAGTACATGGCCGGCCTGACCGGCAAGTACCGCCAGAGCCTCGGCACCGACGTGCCGACGCTTGTTGCGCTACTTGTATGCCTCATTCCCACTACAATCGGCGCCCTTTTGGCGGCCATCGGCATCGCCGGCATGGATCGGGCGCTGCGGGCCAACATATTGGCCAAGAGCGGCAAGTCGGTGGAAGTGGCCGGCGACGTAGACACGCTGCTGCTGGACAAAACCGGCACCATCACCATCGGCAATCGGCGGGCGACGAAGTTCGTGCCGCTAGGGGACTTCGCGGCCAGCGAGGTCGGCCATCTCGCCGCGCTGGCCTCCGTCGCCGACCTGACGCCGGAAGGCAAGAGCATCGTCGATTTGTATCGGCGGGACTCCAAGACGGGCGCCCCAGCGGCCTTGCAGCAAGGCGCTATGTTCATCGAGTTCACGGCCCAGACCCGCATGAGCGGCGTGGACATGCCCGACGGTCGGTGCATTCGCAAAGGGGCGGCCGACGCGGTCATCCGTCATGTCGAGGGCCACGGCGGCGGCGTGCCGAACGGCACGCGCGAGCAGGTGGACGCCGTCGCCGCCCAGGGGGCCACGCCGCTTTTAGTGTGCGAGGGCAACCGCATCGCCGGATTGGTGGTGCTCGAAGACATCCTCAAACCGGGCATCACCGAACGGTTCGAGCGTCTCCGCCGCATGGGCCTCCGCACCGTCATGGTGACGGGTGACAACCCGTTGACAGCGAAAACGATCGCCACCCAAGCCGGCGTGGACGACTACATCGCGCAGGCGACGCCGGAGGCCAAACTTGCTTATATCCGCAAGGAGCAGCAGGGCGGCAAGCTGGTGGCCATGATGGGCGACGGCACCAACGACGCCCCGGCCCTGGCCCAGGCCGACGTCGGAGTGGCCATGAACAGCGGCACCCAGGCCGCCAAGGAAGCCGGCAACATGGTCGATCTCGACAGCGACCCGACCAAGCTGATCGAGGTCGTCGAGATCGGCAAGCAGCTCCTCATGACGCGCGGCGCCCTGACGACGTTCTCGATCGCCAACGACTTGGCCAAGTATTTCGCCATTGTGCCGGCTCTGTTCGCGGCGACGCTGCCGTGGCTGGGCGCGATTGGCTTCATGCATCTGGCTTCGCCGCAATCGGCGATCCTTTCGGCGGTGATTTTCAACGCGATCATCATCCCGCTGCTGATTCCAATCGCTTTGAAAGGCGTGTCGTATCGGCCGGTTGGCGCCGACGCACTGCTGCGGCGCAACCTGTTCATCTGGGGCCTGGGCGGCGTCGTGGCTCCGTTCATCGGCATCAAGCTGATTGACATGGCGCTATGGTTCTTCGGGTTGGCCTGAGAAGTCAAGGATACATTCCATGCAGGACCAAAAAACCAAAACCGATATGCTTGCGCATTTGCGGGCCAACGTGTGGCTGCTTGTGCTGAGTATTGGGATCTGCTGTGTGCTGTACCCCGCCGCCGTGTGGGTGGTTGCGCAGGTGATTTTTCCGCACCAGGCGCAGGGCAGTTTGATCGACAAGGACGGCAAACCAACAACGGACCCGTCCAAGGCCGTCGGCTCGACGCTGATCGCGCAGCAAATCAACAACGCCTGGTTCTTCCAGCCGCGGCCGTCGGCGGCGTCCTTCAACGCGGCGGCCTCGGGCGGCTCCAACCTGGCGGCCAGCAGCCCAAAGCTGCGCGGCCGGGTGGCTCAGCTGCTGGGAACGATCAGCCGTTACAGCGACGCTTATAAGCAGGCGCACAAGAAATCCGACGGCAGCGACCCAAGCCCCCAGGAGGACATTGTCTCCTGGTACAAAGAGCAGCCTCCGGAGAGCCGGTGGTTCGACTGGGCCAACAACTATTCGTCGATGGCGCAGGGCTGGGCGACAGGGACTGCGTCGATTCAGGATTACATCCAGGATTGGGAGGACAAACACCCCGACGTGGCCGCGGACTGGAAGAACGACCATGCCGAGGCGACGCAGACGCCCGTCTTCAACGACCTGCTCCCTTACTTCTTCCGGGCGTATGAAAAGGCGGTCGCCGGCAAATGGCCGGGGTCCGAGTCGATCACGGCATGGGCGAAAGACCACCCGGCCATTGTGACGCGCTGGAAGGCGGCGAATCCCGGCAAGGACGATCCCAAGGAGGACGACTTGGCCGCGTTTTTCGCGGACGATTCCGCCAAGGACCCTGGCGACTGGCCGTCCGCCAAAGCGGGGGAGATGTTCGACGCGGCCCAGAAAGCGGTCGTCCAGCCGACGGCGCTGCAAGACAGCGACATCCAGGGGACCTTCTTCGACATGTGGCTGACGGAAAAGGCGAAGGCCAAGCAGTTCGACCCGCTGAAGGACTTCGTGCAGGTCCCCGCGGACCTGGTGACGACGTCCGGCTCCGGCCTCGACCCCGACATCTCGCTGGACAACGTCAACTACCAGGAGGACACGGTGGTGCAGGGCAACGTGGATCACATCGTGCAGCAGTATGTGGACGCGGAGGCGAAGGCCGGCCGAACTGTCTCTGACGAACAGCAGGCGAAGCTGAAGGATTCCTTAGCGAAACCCGTGCGCGAAGCCGTGGATCGGGCATTGGACGGTCTGCCGTCGCGGCCCATGTTCGGGTTGATGGGCGACAAGCCGTTGGTCAATGTGCTGGAACTCAACGTGCGTTTGCAGGCGGAGATGGCGAAGGTCAAGGCGCCGTGAGCCGGGCCGGCAAACGCAGGCGTCCGCGTAGAATACCGACGGTCCTCCGCGAGACACTTCAATGGCGAAACGGTCCAGGCATCCGAAGAAGGAAATCGAGGAAGCCATTCAGTACGCTGAGTCCAAAGGCTGGAGCAGCACGGTCGGCGGCTGCCACGTCTGGGCCAGCTCTGGTGTCCGCACGGGCGACGAGGCGGATGCCGCGTTGGAGCAGCGAGCACGCCGAAAAACGCAGGGATCATGCGCGGATGCTCCGGCGGCGGGTGGACGGCTGTCCTCACTAGGATCGAGGTGACTGACATGGCGAAGCGGTAATTCGAGTTCACGCTGATTCTGTCCGGCGTGCCGGATTTGTCGGTCGAAGTGCTGGACGCCCTCTACGGCGGCTGCGACGACGCACTCATCGGCCAGAGGGACGGGGTGGTCTACGCCGACTTTTGCCGCGAAGCCGACTCGTTTCGAGTCGCCGTGATCTCGGCCATCCGCGACGTGGAATCCGCAGTCGCCGGCGCCCACGTCGTACATGTTGAGCCGGACGAACTCGTTAGCATGTCCGAGATTGCGCGGCGGCTTCAGATGACGCGAGAGGGCGTGCGGAAACGAGTTGCGGGCACGCGCGGCCCCGGCAACTTTCCGCCGCCGACGGGCGGGCAGACCGGACGCTCCCCGCTTTGGCGCTGGACTGACGTGCTTCGATGGCATCAGGAAAACCAGGCCGCGAACGAGGCCAAGGGGTCGGCACGGGTGCTGCTGGACGCGAACGCCCTGCTTACCCTGTTGCAGCAGGGGCCTGACATCGCGGTCCTCAACGCCGCTCTGGATTTGCGACAACGCGTTTGGCTTGAAGAGGCGATGGGGATACCCCAAGGGATTCAAAGTCCGCATGCGACGGCTCGGCCACGGAAGGCCAAGCGCGCGGGGCGACCGGCGCCCGTTCATTCCTAAGGAACGAGCGCCGGTCGCCTAATTTCCTGGGAGGGGCGAGCTGCTTGGCCTGCGGCGACCAAACCAAAACAACCATATCCCAGGGAAAATAAGAGCTAAAGCAAGGTTCAAGAATTGATAGGCCAATTCCTCGGCCGCCAGCGCCGCAGCCTCTGCCAGGAATCCCCGTCCGGCCGGCCAAAAATCGCCAAACATCCCAAACATCGTCAGGAGCCTTTCGGCCTGCGGGTCCGAAGAGTGGCGCTGGCGCTGCAACTCATTAACCTCCCTTTCCATCTGGTCAGCCTCTTGATCGAGGTTCTGTGGAGCGGCAGAACCAGCAGATCGAGACCCCGGCGCTAACGATGCCGAACAGCACCATCAATATGCCCAGCAGCTGAAAAACATACTGGAAGCGGCGCTGCGGATTACTTGCACTCATAATGGAGTCGCTGTCCTGTGG
>DATKHW010000067.1:0-2017 GCA_035546275.1 Gemmataceae bacterium | reverse complement strand
CGGCCCGGCCGGCGCGCTGCGCCGACGAAGCCTTGCTGATGCGCTGGAGCTCGAGTCGATCGAGGCCGCGATGCGGATCGTAGCCGGCCACGCGGGCCAGGCCGCCGTCGATCACAGTATCGACACCGTCGATGGTCAGCGAAGTCTCGGCGATGTTGGTCGCGAGGATGATTTTTCGGCGGTCGGCCGGGCGCAGTGCCCGCGTCTGCTCCTCGGCTGGCAGGCTGCCGTGCAGCGGCAGCACGAGCAAATCCTCCCTTGCGGCAAGCAGTTCGAGCCGCCGGGCGGACCTGCGGATTTCTTCGGCGCCGGGGAAAAACACGAGGATATCGCCGCCGTCCGGGGCTTCCCGAACCGCGTCCGCAACCGCTTCGGCGACGCGATCCGGCAACGGCCGTTTAGCCGCGCCGGCCGGCTGGCCGCGGTAGCTGACCTGCACGGGGAACGCTCGCCCTTCCACGCGGACGACCGGGCAAACGCCGAGGAATCGCGCCACTGGCTCCGCCTCGAGCGTGGCCGACATGACGATCAGGATCAGATCGTCGCGAACACTCTGCCGCACTTCGCGCAGCAGGGCAGCCGCGATGTCCGTGTGGAGGCTCCGCTCATGAAATTCATCGAGAACGACCGCGCCCACACCTTCGAGAAACGGGTCATCCAGAAGCTGCCGCGTCAGGATTCCTTCCGTCAGCACCCGCAGGCGCGTGTGCGGCGAAATCCTTTTGTCAAAGCGAACGTGGTAACCGACCTCGTTACCAAGCTTCCAGCCGTTCTCATCCGCGATTCGCTCGGCAGCCGCGCGGGCGGCGACGCGACGGGGCTGGAGCATCACCAGGTTCGGATGATCCGGATGGAGCAGCTTCGCCGCCAACAGGGCCGGTGGCAGCCGCGTCGTCTTGCCCGCGCCTGGTTCGGCCACCAACACCAGCGCCCGGCTGGCGCGAACTTGCCGGACAACGTCCGGCAGGTAACGGTCGATCGGCAATGGCGTCATCCGCTACTCCAACCCTACTCCAGCGGCGGCAGCTTGCCGAGCTTGCGCTGGAGCGAGCGGCGGTGAAGCCCCAGCTTCCGGGCGGCCAGGGAAATATTGCCGTTGCAGTCATGGAGAATCCGCTGGATGTGCTCCCATTCGACGCGGGCCAGCGACGGGGTCGACTCGACCGAAGGCGGCTCGGCTTCACGGTCGAAGGCGGCCAGGATCTGATCGGTGTCGAGGGGCTTGGTCAGGTAGTTCACGGCCCCGCGGCGCAGCGCTTCCACCGCCGTGGCGATGCTGCCGTATCCCGTCAACACCACCACCCGAATCCCGGGGAAACGGCTGGACAGTTCGGGTACGAGGTCCAGCCCCGACGTGCCTGGCATGCGCAGGTCCACGATCGCAGCCTGTGGCCGCAGGCGCGACCCCAGCTCGAGCGCGGCCGCGGCCGTCGCCGCCCCGTCGGCTTCGAGGCCGCGCGATTGCAGCGCCTTGACCAGCCGTGCGCGAAATACCTCGTCGTCATCGACCACCAAAAATCTTCGCGGGCTTTTGGCTTGTTGCTGCATATGCTGCGCCGCGTTTAGGGCTTCGCCGCACCGTTACCATTGTTGGCAAAGGCGTCGTTCAACTCCAGCACGCAGGTCGTGCCCGTCCCGACGTTGGAATCGATTGAGAACGTCGCCCCGCACTGCTGGGCCACCAGCCGCACGAGGAACAGCCCCAGGCCCATTCCCTTGCCCGGCTCCTTGGTGGTGAAGAAGGGTTCGCCGGCCCGGCGCAACATCTCCTGGGACATTCCGCAGCCGCTGTCGCGCACCTCGAAGCGGACGTGCCCGTCGCGCCGGCCTATCCGCAGGGTCACCGACCCGTCTTGCGGGGAGGCCTCGAACGCGTTGCGGAGCAATACGAGCAGTGCCTGCTCGAGCGCTCGCGGCGGCGCCTGCACGGCTTTGATCTCGTCCGACCGCAAGACCTTCAGCCGCGACAATTCCTGCTCGCCCAGGCTATCGCGAATCCTCGTCTCCAGCTCGCCCA